>JAFSPW010000059.1 GCA_017451295.1 Clostridia bacterium | reverse complement strand
GATGAAAAAGACCCTCGCTATCCTGCTGCTCCTGCTGCTTTTGGCAGCCTGTCAAAAGGTGAATACCGACGCCGCCCCGGCCGCCCAGGCGCCGACCCCTGCCCCCACCGCCGAACCGGAGCCCGCCCCCACGGAAGAGCCCCCGGCGGAGGCCGCCGAGACGGAAGCGCCTCAGGCGGAGGCTGCGCCCGCTCAATACGCCTTCACCTTCTCCGCCAAGACCTGGGAGGGGGAGAAGGTGACGCAGGAGTTCTTCGGCCAGTACGACCTCACCATGGTGAACGTGTGGGCCAGCTGGTGCGGCCCCTGCAAGAGCGAGCTCCCGGAGCTTGCCGAGCTCTACGGGAAGCTGCCGGAGAACGTGGGCTTTTTGTCCATCACGGTGGACGATCCCCAGGACGTGAAGGAAGCCAAGGCCCTTCTGGAGGAGAACGGCTGCACCTTCCCCTGCCTGGATTCCCAGACCTCCACGGGCCTGTTTAAGAACTTTTTGGGCAAGGTGAACGCCATCCCCACCACCGTCTTCTTCGACCGGAGCGGCAACCAGGTGGGCGGCTGGATCCTGGGCGTGCCCCAGGGCGGCGACTCCGTGTCCGACGCCTATCTGCAGCAGATCCAGAACCGGCTGGACCAGCTGAACGGAAAATGAAGACGGGATGGATCAGATGGGCCCTGCTGGGGCTCGCCATAGCCATGATCGCCTGGGGCGCGGCCACGGGCCAGGCCTTGACCACCCTGCGCAAAGCCATCTATATCTGCCTCGAATGCATGGGGTTGGGCGCATGAAACGACAGAGCCGCCGCACCCTCATACAGGCCCTCGCCGCCCTGGCCCAGAACGCCTATGTCCCGGGGTTTTTCCGGGGCGTCATCTACCAGGGGAAGACGAAGCTCCTCTGCGTGCCGGGGCTCAACTGCTATTCCTGCCCCGGGGCGTTGGGGGCCTGCCCCCTGGGGTCGCTGCAGGCGGCCCTGGGAAAACGGGGCCGGTTCCCCGCCTACGTGCTGGGGACGCTGCTGCTGTTCGGGGTGGTCCTGGGCCGGCTGGTGTGCGGCTTTCTCTGCCCCTTCGGGCTGCTGCAGGACCTTTTGGCGCGGGTGCCCCTGCCCAAGGTGAAGCTTCCCCGGTGGCTGGATCGGCCGCTGCGGTATTTGAAATACGCTATGTTGATCCTGCTGGTGATCGGGGCCCTTTTGCTGGCGGAGCCCGTCTTCTGCAAGTACCTGTGCCCGGCGGGCCTCTTGGAAGCGGGGCTGCCCCTCACCTCTCTGAACCCCCAGTATGCGGAACTGCGGGGGACCCTGTTCTACGTCAAACTGGCCGTCGCCGTGGCCATCGTCCTCCTGGCCCTGTTCGTCTATCGGCCCTTCTGCAAGTACCTTTGCCCCCTGGGCGCCTTCTACGGGCTCTTCAACGGGGTGGGGTTCTATCGCATGGAGGTGGCGGAATCTAAGTGCGTCCGCTGCGGCAAGTGCAAGGCCGCCTGTCCCATGGACGTGGACCCGGTAAAGGCCCCCAACAGCCCCGAGTGCATCCGCTGCGGCAAGTGCCGGGACGCCTGCCCCCACGAGGCTATTTCAGTCTGCCGAACCCTGAAGGCTTCGCCAGACTGAGGCTCCGCGTTCGCTCCGCTTCCAGCTCTTGCCTATGACCAAACGACGCTCAGCAAGCTGAGCTTACGTTTGGATCACCGGGCGGCAAGAGCTGCAAGGTGTCAAATTCACCGCACATGTCGCAGTTTGTCAAGGGCGATTTTCAAAAAGAACTGCTATAGCTCAGCCGGATAGATCGTTCGCCTCCTAAGAACGCACCCTATTCTATGCATAAAGGGCTGAAAACCGAATAGTTTGCGCCTGTACCTCAGCAGGATAGAGGGCCCGCCTCCTAAGCGGGACGCCGCGCGTTCGAATCGCGCCAGGCGCGCCAAAACCCCAGAAAAATAAGCGTTTTCTGGGGCTTTTCTTTTGTGGATTATTTCACATCTTTATACTACAGAAATGAAAAGATGCCTGTGCGCCAAAAATGCATAATGGGATCACGTATTCATCATATTTCTGCTCGTTCTTGGTCTCAAAAACCTCAAAATACTACATTTTACTACATTTTTTAAATAACGTATTGAAGAACGGGTAAAATTATATGAATGTTCGTGAGAAACAGAATCTTCTTTGTAGAGTTGAAATGAACAGCAAAACCCACTATGCTTCATGTAGCTGCTACAGGAGGTTTTTATTACATTTTAAGCAAAAACCTCCCTGGCCATTTTTTGCTTTAAAATCTACATTTATCATTCAAAAGGAAGTGCTTTTTATTATCCTCCGTGACTATAATAATTAACAAAAGAATGATTCCTGTTGCTTAATGATTATCGGGAGGTATTAATAAAATTTATCTAGAGTGAGTGATAATCACTCGATAATAAACATGTTCCGTTTATTGATGTCCACCGTTTGTTAAGGAATGCTTATTAAAGGAAAAATAATTATGAATTTCACAAAGGTTATAGTTGAATTTATAATCAAGTTACGGGGAAAAAGAAAAAAAGGGAGGAACACATATGAAAAAGAACGTTATTGCCCTGCTTAGCGTCGTTTTGGCGATGGCTATGCTAATCTGCGCGTGCAGTGGCAAGACTGAATCCCAGCAGACGTCTACAACAACGACTGACAACACTGCTGGTACTTCTACCGGCGAGCCTACCTCAAAGCAGATCGACAGGCCTCTCCATTTCCGCATTAAAACGGAAGCAGATACTCTTGATCCTCACAAGACTTCTGGCACTGGTGATCCCCAGACGGTCCAGTATCAGGTCTATGAATCTCTGTTTCGGGAAGAAGTAACCGGCGAAGTGGTCCCCGCCTTGGCCGAGTCTTATTCCTTTAATGCAGATAACACTGAGATGACGCTCCAGCTTCGTAAGGATGTCACTTTCCATGACGGAACTCCAATGACTGCGGACGATGTGGTATTCTCACTTAATCGTTCTATGTCCACTGGATATAACGGCGTGTACGTAGATGCTATTAAGGCTGTGGAAAAGGTATCTGATTACGAAGTCAAGGTTATTTTGAAGTACGCCTATACGCCTGTTGTCTCCTGTTTGTCGTCTCTTAGCACGGCGATTGTTCCCAAAGCCTATGTGGAGAAGAACGGGGATGATATTCTGTCTCGGCAACCAATGGGTACCGGTGCGTACCAATTTGTTAGCTGGACTTCCGGCACGGAGATCGTATTCAAAGCATATGAGAATTACTGGCGAGGCAAGGCGGCTATCACCGACTTGATCTTCGATGTGATTGCGGACAATAATACCTCGATCATTTCGCTGGAGACCGGCGATATTCATTTGGACGTGAACCTGTCGACCAGCTCCATCCCGACGATCGAAGCGAATCCTGACCTTGTTGAGTATAGCGGCGAGAAAGCTTCCATGATGCTGTTCTCGTTCAATAATAAATCCGGTATCTTCTCCGACGTTCGTATGCGTCAGGCCATTTACTACTGCATTGATCGCCAGGCTATCATTGACACCTGTCTTAACGGCAGAGGCACGGTCACGGAAGCCTGCATGCTGCGGATGCTGGATGAATATCCGGACGATTTCAAAGTGGTGGGGCGCGATGTCGAAAAGGCTAAGCAACTTGTCGCGGAAGCCGGATATCCTAACGGTGTAACGGTTGTTGCGGCTACTATTGATAATAACACTTATAAGAATCCTACCGTCATGTTGCAGGAACAGGTTAAAGATGCGGGGATCAATCTGCAGATAGAGCTTTCCGCGCGTGCAGCTTGGAACGAGAAGGTCATAACGAACACGGATTACGATATCACCTGTTGGGCAATTCCCGTCACCACCTTGGACGCGGACTTTGCTGCTTCCAAGTTCTATGGCCCGCTGTGCAACGGCGGCGGAAACTTCTCCAACTGTGACATTCCAGAGATTGATGCCCTGATTGAAAAGGGTCGTATCACGGAGCCCGGCGCAGAGCGAAATGATATTTATCGTCAATTCTGCGAGCTCATCCGAGATAACGCTGTGGTGTGCCCAATCTATACGTCCACTCGCGAGGCGGCAGCGGTTAAGGCGTTGGGCGGTTTTCAGACCAGTTCCACGAGCCACTACTTCGTATATGATTATTATTGGGTCGAATGAACGATCAGATGATTTGCTAGATTGCTTCCTGCCTGTGTAGCAGGCAGGAAGCGGTTGGATACTATTGAAAAGCGAGCCTGTCGTTGAGACAATAATATCATGATAGGCTCGCTTTTCGCACCATTTTTCGGATAGGGGTGCCAAATTATGTTAAAATATATCGGTAAACGTTTGCTGATGATGATTCCTATTCTGATCGGGATATCCCTTCTGATTTTC
>JAFSPW010000058.1 GCA_017451295.1 Clostridia bacterium | reverse complement strand
CTATCTGCCCCTGCAGGGCATGGCTTCCATGCACTGCTCCGCCAACACCGATATGAACGGCGAGAACACCGCCATCTTCTTCGGCCTCTCCGGCACCGGCAAGACCACGCTGTCCACCGACCCCAATCGCCTCCTCATCGGCGATGACGAGCACGGCTGGGATGACAACGGCGTCTTCAACTTCGAGGGCGGCTGCTATGCCAAGGTCATCAACCTGGATAAGGATTCCGAGCCTGATATCTACAACGCCATCCGCCGCAACGCCCTGCTCGAGAACGTGACCCTGGACGAGAACGGCAAGATTGACTTTGCCGATAAGTCCGTCACCGAGAACACTCGGGTCAGCTACCCCATCGAGCATATCGAGAACATCGTCAAGAAGGTTCGCCCCGTGTCCGCCGGTCCCGATGCCAAGAACGTCATCTTCCTGTCTGCCGATGCCTTCGGCGTGCTGCCTCCCGTCAGCGTGCTCACGCCCGAGCAGACCAAGTACTACTTCCTCTCCGGCTTCACCGCCAAGCTCGCCGGTACCGAGCGCGGCATCACCGAGCCCACGCCCACCTTCTCCGCCTGCTTCGGCCAGGCCTTCCTGGAGCTGCACCCCACCAAGTACGCTGAGGAGCTGGTCAAGAAGATGGAAAAGAGCGGCGCCAAGGCTTACCTCGTGAACACCGGCTGGAACGGCACCGGCAAGCGTATCTCCATCAAGGACACCCGCGGCATCATCGATGCCATCCTGAATGGGGATATCCTCAACGCCCCCACCAAGAAGATTCCCTACTTCAACTTCGAAGTGCCCACCGCCCTGCCCGGCGTGGATTCCAAGATTCTTGACCCCCGTGACACCTATGCCGATCCTTCCGTCTGGGAAGAGAAGGCGAAGGACCTGTCCGGCCGCTTCATCAAGAACTTCAAGAAGTACGAAACCAACGATGCCGGCAAGGCTCTGGTTCCCGCCGGTCCCCAGCTCTAAGGTCTCATAGAAAAGCAACGCTTTTCCAGGGGATGTTCGCTTTTGAACATCCCCTGCACTCTATCTCGAGGTCTCTATGAACCGTCTTTCCTTTGCCCTGCAACCAAATACCCTATCCCGCATCCCCCGCATGCTCCTGGGCAACACCCTCATCGGCGTGGGCGTGGCCGGCTATCGCCTGGGCCTTTTCGGCGTGGATGCCTTCACCTGCATGAACCTGGGGGTCAGCGGCTTCGTGGGCATCAGCTTCGGCAACTGGCAGCTTCTGGTCAACCTGGCCATGCTCCTGGCCGTCTTCTTCCTCTCCCGCAAAAGCATCGGCCTGGGCACCCTGGTCAATATGGTCTGCGTGGGCTATATTGCCGACTTCCTCTGCTGGCTCCTGCTCACCCTCTGGGGCCTTTTGCCTACTCTGCCCCTTCGTATCCTGTTCCTGACTCTGGGGGTCCTGCTGGCCGCCCTGGGCTGCGCCCTCTATATGGATGCAGGCCTGGGCACCGCCCCCTATGACACCGTAGCCCCCATTCTGGTGAACCTCACCCGGGGCAAGCTCTCCTTCCGCCTGGCTCGCATTATTTCCGATGTGACCGCCATCTCCATCGGCGTGGCCTTCTGCCTCCTGGCCCGCAACGACCTACGGGAGATAATCGGCATCGGCACCCTCATCAACGCCCTCTGCAGCGGCCCCCTCATCCAGTTCTTTCGTACCCACTTCCCCCCAAAAAACGCCTAACCCACAGACACTCCACCCCAAATAAAATATATTATTTTTTCCGCTGGATTTTCTGCTGGCAACTTTGTCATATATGATGAGGGTCCATGCAGAGAATGGAAAGGGAAGCCAATGAGCTCTATCATGAACTTTAGGAGGGAATATGACAGAATATAATTGTTATTATGTTGATGGGTGTGAAAAAAAGGATACCTGGCATCTATTTCAGCGCGTCCTTCTCGCATACAGTGATGCTTTTTCGCTAGTGTATTTTAAGTATCAAGATAATGAAACACAAAGCGTGGGAGTTTCTCAAATTTATGAAGAACTATCACAATATAAGATAGATGAGCGTAGAGTTATGGAATGGCCAGGGACTAGGCAGATGAACGGACGATACCATTATCGAATGGTTACCTATCGCATTGATTCCAGTGTTTTTAATGTGATGGATACTTTGGAAAAGGTTGATTCCCTTTGGAAGTGGGATTATCCTATATTTCCTATGGATATTTGTTTTTATAAAAACGGCATAGCATGGTTTGCATCTAGTGCACACGAACACTGGAATGCCTTATATTTACAAACGGATGGTTCTTTTCCTTTAGTATCGGATCTTAATAGTATTGGTATTCACCTTGTTTTCAAAAACAGAGTTGCAGAGACTGATGTTTTTCATTTGAATATGTAGTAGGTGTCAAGGGGTGTCAAGGGGACGGTTAGCGTGAAAAAGAAAGGGGAAAAGGGTACAGACCGGAACAGCAGCGACACGGCTACGCCTACGCCTACGCCTACGACGACAACGGGAACATAGCCTCCATCACCCGGGGCTCCACCTCCGTCACCTACCAATACAACGGGGCCAACGAGCTCATCCGGGAGAACAACGGCTTCACGGGCCAGACCGTGACCTACGAATACGACGATTGGGGCAACATCCAGAGGAGGTAAGAATATGGGTGCATGGGGAACAGATTTATTTTCTCTTGATTAGGAGCGATAATGTATATTTCAAAAATAATAGAGTTCAGCAAAGATGATCATGAGGCAGATGTACACGTTTCGGATGGTACATTTACCATTTTATGCTATGCTTATCCAGTCGATAGAGTTTGTTTAGGTCAAGAAATAACTGCCGTTTTTTCCTACGGATGTAAGAATATTGTCAGAGAGAATGAACGTACATTTTGCATAAAAAAGCTGTCTCAGTATTATGCATATTATATTACTGCACAAGTTCTTTCGTATCAAGATAGTTCTGTTCAGATTGGTAAAATATGCATACAGTTGGATACTACTATGCCAGCAGGTATTTCTGACGGAGACTTTATATCATTTTCAGTAGTTCGTTTAGGAATATAGGGCGGTTCCGCCATACGAGTCAATTTGCGGACAATGGGGGGAGGGAGATAGTCAGATAAAAACGGTGGCAGAAACGGGAACATCGCCTCCATTACCCGGGGCTCCACCTCCGTCACCTACCAATACAACGGGGCCAACGAGCTCATCCGGGAGAACGCAAATACAACGAACCACCCATTTTGCGGGTGGTTCGCGGCATATATGGGGGGGTCAGGGACGGCGCCGCCGGGCGTTGCGGCAGGAGCAGGAGCTGCGGCCGTTGGCAATGCCCTGAACGATTTCCAGGCACTCCCCGAAGCGCTGGAAGTGAACCACCTCCCGCTCTCTAAGGAAGTACAGGGGTTCCAGG
Source organism: Clostridia bacterium (assembly GCA_017451295.1). Classification (GTDB taxonomy): domain Bacteria; phylum Bacillota; class Clostridia; order Christensenellales; family CAG-138; genus RUG472. The sequence goes on along the minus strand of JAFSPW010000058.1, from coordinate 12,868 downwards.
AGCTGTTCGTTGTTGGTCATGTTCATCAGGTGCTCATAGGTCGCCCGGGCCTTCTGCTCGGCGGCCATGTCCTCCGTCAAATCCGCAATGGCATCTCCGGTGCATTGGAAGTAGGCGGCGGTGAAGGGCACCCCGTTGGGGTCCACCGGGAACACCCCGTGGTCGTGCATCACATAGTATCCCGCCAGACCCGCCTGGTCCAACTCCGCACAGGTGGCCCCCTGCATGCATTGCTTGATCATGGTGGCAATCATCTCAAAGTGAGCCAGCTCCTCCGTGCCGATGTCCGTCAGCGTGGCCTTCACCCGATCGTCCGGCATGGAGTACCGCTGGGTCAGATACCGCAGCGAAGCCCCCAACTCCGAGTCCGGCCCGCCATACTGGGCCATGAGCAGCTTTGCCATCTTCAAATCCGGCCGGGTGATGTTGACAGGGTATTCCAGTCGTTTTTCATAAATCCACATAGCCTACCTCCTCACACGTTCTCCCAGGGCCAGGGGGAATGGACCCAGCTGCCTGCTTCCATGTTGCATTGGCCGAAGTTCAGCAGCGGACCGTAGCTCTCCTCATAGGCGGAAATCAGCCCCGTCAGCTTGTCGCTGTAGCAGGTATAGTCCGCCATAGCCGCGGCATCCTCCGGGTGGGTGTCCAGATACAGCCCCAGCTCCACGCAGGTGAACCGGGCCTCGCCAATCTTTTGCAGCATCGCCATCTGTTCCTGTTCCATGGCTTACACCTCCCCGTTCATCACCCGTTCCGCCACCAGTTCCGGGAACAGGGTGCCCTTCTGCAGAGCCTCGCTGGGGCAGTACCCTGCCCGATAGGTTTGGTTGGGGAAATAGGCCATGGCCAGCGCACAGCCGCCGCCGGGGGCAAAGCCGCAGCTGCCACCGGTGCAAACCTCCCCGGCCATGACCACGTTCTGTTCCGTGGTGGGGTCCATGCCCTGGGGCCGACCTGTGAAGCAGCAGGCGTCGCCGCTTTGATAATTTTGCTGCATACCGTGTAAAACCTCCCTTTTGCACAAGATACCCTATACTATGCGCTGGGGAGGTTTCGTGTGAAAATGTGTTTTATCGGGGGTTAAGACAGTAGTTCTGCAATATAGGCGATGTCTCGCAAGGATCGGTTTCCACCCGGGTGGTTGATTCGCTTGCCCATCCAGGCCATCTGTGCCGAAATGCCGCCGTCCAGGTTATAGGCGGAAACACAGCCCAAATCCAGCATCAGCTGAGACAATTCTTGCAGATTTAGGCCCATGGAATAGCCACGCTGGCGGCCCTCCACCAGCACAAAGCAGTAGTGCCCCGGCTCATAATAGCCTAAAACAGCCCGTGGATTCCTGTCCTCGATGGTATCCGGTTGATTGTACTCCGGCGGAATAATCCCTGGTTCCTGCACCAATATTGGCCCAAAGTTCCATGTCTGCCAAGGCTTTTTTGCAAGAATGGCCTGGCTGTCAATCTCCTTGGCGGGAATCATCTCCATTGTCCCGTCTTCATACAGTACGCATAAATCATAGTTGTAGGTGCCGGCATCAAACACAACTTCTCCGTTGACCACCGCTAAAGCCTTATCCCAGGTGCCGCAGTAATCCCCGGATATGGAGACCAGGGCGCTGACCCGGTGGGAGAAATCATTCATGGCTTCCGTTTCGTTTAGACAAAAATCGTCCCCGGATTGGGCCCGTCTAAAACAATGTACATCTTTCAGGTAAATGTCTGCAACAAAATAAACCAATGATTTGCCCGTGCGGGCCGTATCTTCGACCTTATTCAGGGTGATGGAAACATTGGGGCTGCGGTACTCCGTGTCGGTAAGGGAGCTCCCCTCATCGGTGAATCGGTTCCATTGGGTCCAGGGCATCAATCCCTTAGCCGTGGGCTCCGGAGTACTGCTGGGCTCCGGAGTACTGCTGGGCTCCGGCGTGGGCGTAGGTGTGCAACTTGGAGTTGGCAGGGGGGTGGAGACAGTCAGCTCCACCGTTGCGGTCTGGGTCTGCGTCATGGTTTCTGTAGAAGCATCCACAGGGGTAGGGGAGGAGGACTCTGCCAAATCAGCCTGGCAGCCAATAAGCAGGCACAGCGCCAGCACCGCCCAAATTCGTTTCATGGAAGTCTCCCTAAATGTTTTTTATATTGTAGCCCTTTTGCCCGCTATTCGTCAAGTTCTGACAGGGCTATGCCCTGCATACAATGGGGCAGAGGAGGGGAGAGGATATGCGCTGCCTGTTTTCGGAACTAAAATGCAAGGAGGTCATCAACATTTGCGATGGAGGCCGTCTGGGCTGCATCTCGGATCTGGAGATAGACCTGTGCACCGGGGCCATTCTGTCCATCGTGGTCCCCGGTCAAAAGAACCTGATGAACCTCATCCGCCCCCGGGACGGCATCGTCATCCCCTTCTGCCGCATCCAGAAGATAGGGGAGGACGTGATCTTAGTCGACCTCCGTGAGTTCCCGGCATAACAAAAGGGCCGCCCCGCAGGGCAGCCCCGATGGATTGGGTATATGTCAGAAGTCGAACAGGTTCAGCCCCGTCACATCGTCATGGCGGCGGCCGACGGCCCCGGGCAGGGTGCGGACAAACATCTCGCAGGTGGCGCTGATTCTCAGCTCGTTCACATGGCCGCCAAAGGCCTTGCCCTCCTCGTTGCCCAAGGTCACATGCAGGTGCAGATACACCTCATCGTCCTTCAGGGTCACATTCCCCAGCAGAGCCGTAATCTCCAAAGGCTCGTTCAGCTCCACCCGGTGATACACCTTTGTCTCCACATCGTACACCCCCATGACGGCATGGTCCACGGCGCCGATGGCCTGAACGCTGGCCAGGGTGATATGCTCCTGCCGGCACAGGGCACTAAGCCGGTCCATGACCTCCTCGCCCCGCTCCAGCCGCACCACATAGGTATCTGCAAAATAACGGTATTCCATATGGCCCTCCTTATGCCTTAGTTATGGTAAAGGGAATCGTTTCTTCGCCAAGGGTGGGGGAGAAGAGCTTCAAAATCCCCCGGCCCGCCTGGCCCGTGGTCCTCACGAAGGTGCCGAAGGCGCCGCCCTCCAGAGCCACCAGGGTGGGGCCCACCACCTCAATGGGCCCCTCGGTGGACAGGGCAATGGCATCATTGGCGGTGGGGATCCGGTTCCCCAGGCTGTCCCTGGCCTCCAGATGCACCAGCACCATGTCATAGCTGGGGCCTTCCAGCAGCTCCTGCCTATCCGCATACGCGAGCAGCCGGGGGGACGCATACGCCCCCTTCTCCACATACTCCGCCGGCTGTCCGTTACGGATGGCAGTGAACCGCCACAGGCCGTTTCGCTGGCCCCAGCCGCCGATGTAGTTGTTGAACAGCTCCACGCCCTTCTCGGGGGTCAGGCCGTGGTTCATCACCAGGTCCCCCATAATGGCCTGAATTTCCGGCGGCAGGTGGTCCATGCCGTAATCCCGGGCCGCAAACAGACAGGTCTTGATTCTGTCCGCCACCTCCTGGGGATACCCCTCCTGGCTCACCAGCAGGTTCCCCACAAAGTCGTCAATCTTGATGGGCGGGTGGGGCATCCCCGGAAAGTCCTTCTCGTCCGGGCCATAGTCCCCGATGACTTCGCCCCCCTTGCTCAGCCGCACCTTCTCTGCGTTGGTGAACACGTACACCTCGTCCAGCACGCTGCCGGGCCGCTCCCCTTTGTTCATATCCGAAGCCACCACCAGCACGGGCCGGGCATCCTGCTGGCTGCCATAGAAGCACCCGGCCAGCTTGTTGTTGCGGAACCCGTCCGCCACCCCGTGGTAGCAGATGGAGTCCCCGGTGCCAAAGTCCGTGTGGGTGTTGTAGTCCGCCATGCACCAGCCCGTGCAGCCGGCAATCTCCGGGTCGCTGGCGGCGTCGCTCTGCACCTGGGCGTGGCGCAGGGCGTGGGTCAGCCGGTGGAGCTCGTCGTCCTGGTTCTTGGTGGGGAACATGTGCCCGTTGCACTCGGACACAAAGTACCCGTGCCCCGTCTCCTTGGTGGCGCTGCTCTTTTTCAGCAGTCCGTAGCCCGTGCCGTTCTTGGTGAAATCGTTGTAGGCATACACATCCTCCAGCAGATGGCTGTGCTGGATAAACCGGACGCCGCTGGTCTGCCGGGAGGGATCCAGCGCATGGGCCAGGGCGTTGGTCTTTTCATACAGCGGGTCGTTGTCCTGGCTCTCGTTTATCCGCACCCCCCAGAGAATGATGCTGGGATGCTGCCGATACTGCAGCACCATCTGCCGCACGTTCTCCAAGGCCCTATCCTGCCATTGTTCATCTCCTATATGCTGCCAGCCGGGAATCTCCGTAAACACCAGCAGCCCGATTTCATCGCAGCGGTCAATAAAATGCTGGCTCTGGGGGTAGTGGCTGGTGCGGACGAAGTTCAGCCCCAGGGTGTATTTGAGGTACTCCGCCTCGTCATACTGCATCCCCCGGGGAGCAGCGTAGCCGATATAGGGGTAGCTCTGGTGCCGGTTCAGCCCCCGCAGCTGCAAAGGCTTGCCGTTGAGGAAAAAGCCCTCCGGCCGAAACTCTGCATCCCTAAACCCCAACCGCCCCAAACGGCAATCCAGCTCCTGCCCCTCACGGCGCAGGGTCAAGGTGTAGTCATACAGCTTGGGATGCTCCACATCCCAAACCTCCGCTTGCGCCCGGAAGGAAAGGACGCTGTCCTTTTGAGCAGGCATACTTAGCTCCATGCCCAGCTCCGGCACCAACAGCTCCAGCGTATCCCCTTCCTGCGGCTCTTTGGACAGGGTCACCTGCACCCGGGCCTGGCCGTCTGCCTGGGCAATGGGGAACACATCGGCCATGTGGCAGGGCGCCGCCACCACGAGACTGGCCTCCCGGTACAAGCCCCCGTAGCACAGATAGTCCATCAAAAAGCCGAAGGGCGGCTGGTTCAGGCTCTCCCGGGTGTCCAGCCGCACGCTGATGCGGTTTTCCTCCCCGCAGCGCAGCCCCAAAAGCAGAAAGCTCTGGGCCGTGTACCCGCTGTGGGCGTCCCACTCCGGCGCCACCGGGGTGCCGTTTAGGAACACCTCCGGGTAGTGTCCCGCCCCTTCCAGCACCAAACGCACCTCCTTGTCCGCCCAGGCCGGGTCGGCAAAAAAGGTGCGGGTGTAGCCGCACACCGTCTCATACATCTCCTTCATGGCGCACTTCCAGGGCAGCAGTTTCACCGTGTGGGGCAAGCGCACCGGCTCCCCGGGCACCCGGCCCAGCAGAAAGTCCTCCGTGCAGGTAAAGGCAAACTGCCACTCATCATTAAAAGGAATAACCTTAGCCATCGATTACAACCTCCTCCACGGGCCCGTCCTCCAAAGAGGCTTTCTTCAGCTTCTTCAAAGTCAGGGAGAATATCAAAATCACAAACCCAAAGAACAGCACCATGTAGGGCCAGGTTCCCATGAACGCGCAGAAATCATAGAACCCGTGGATAAGAATCGGCGCCGGCAAACAGGCCTTGGCCACGGAGAAGAAGGAGTGGGGGGCATAGAGGCTGTGGGCCTTCTGCTGCCCGTAGGCAATGCCCATGTACACCCCGCAGGCGGCATGCAGCGGCAGCGCCAGCAGCGCCCGGCTCGCCGCCACGCCGAGGCCCCCTTGGAACACATACAGTATGTTCTCCAAAATGGCAAAGCCCATGGACATGAACACCGCATACACCACCCCGTCGAACCGGTAGTTGAAGGCGGGGCTCTTAAAGGTCACTTTATATAGGAAGAAAAACTTGAACCCTTCCTCCACCAAAGCCGCCACCACAAACCCGGACAGCAGGTTATAGAGCAAGGTCCCCGCCGTCACATATTGATTGAGCAGCCCCTGCAGCAAGCTCTCCACAACGGCAGCCGGCGCACCGCTGACGGCTCCCCAGAACAGGAGCTTTACCAACAGCCGTCCCGGCTCCTTCTCGATTCTGTCCATTTTGTATACCTTCCTAAGCAGGTACATGGCCGGCACAACGGCGGCCAGCAGCAGGATAAGCATAGCAATCCCTCCCCATTCATTTGCTCCAGTATAGCACAGCTTTTCCTCTTTTCCTATGCACAAGCAAAAAATATTTTCCCCGCCGCCTTGCACAAAGTGCCCTGCCGTGATATACTCCCCTCAGCCTGGGAAAAAGGCAAATTTTTGCACAGGAAAGGGCAAATTTTCGTTGACAAACGCCCCCGCCTGTGGTATCGTATGCAAGGTGCCCCCAATGGGGGGCTTGTTTTTGATGGAATACCTATAGAAGGAGAAATACCATGCGCGTTAAGATCACGTTGGCCTGCACCGAGTGCAAGCAGAGGAACTACAATACCTTCAAGAACAAGAAGAACGATCCCGATCGTTTGGAGTTCAACAAGTATTGCCGGTTCTGCCGCAAGCAAACCCTGCACAGGGAAGCGAAGTAAAGAGGTCTCCTATGGCAAAAGAAGTGGAAAAGACCGCAAAGCCCGCCAAGGCCGCCAAGAAAGGCCTGGAATTGAAGAAGTATCTCAAGGAGATGATGGGCGAGGTCAAGAAGCTGACCTGGCTGTCTCCTGCAGATTTGGTCAAGAACACCGCCATGGTGTTCGTGGTGGTGCTGGCCATGTCCGCCGTCATCTGGCTGCTGGATCTTGGCTTCTCCGCCGGCGTAAAGGGCCTTGCTTCCTTGACCAACGGTACCTCCGTTTCCGCAACCGAAACGGTGGAGTAAGCCCATGAGCCAGGAAACCAAGTGGTACGTGGTACATACTTATTCCGGCTACGAGAATAAGGTAAAAGAGGATTTGGAAAAGTCCGTGGAAAATGCGGGCTTGAGTGATATTATCCTCGAAGTCAAGTACCCCACCGAAGAAACCATCGAGATTCTGCCCACGGGCAAGCGCAAGTCCACCATCCGCAAGGTCTATCCCGGTTATGTCATGGTGAAGATGCTGGTGGATGTGGTGGAGAAGGAGCGCCCGGCAGAGCGGGGTGGCGGCGTCAGCCGGGAACTGGTCATGAACCCCCGGGCCTGGTATGTCATCCGCAACACCCGCGGCGTCACCGGCTTCGTGGGTCCCGGCAGCAAGCCCGTGCCCCTTTCCGACGAGGAAGTCACCGCCATGGGCGTGGAACGAATCCCCATCATCCTCAATATCGAGGTGGGGGAGAACGTGCGCGTGGTCTCCGGCCCCTTGGAGAACTTCATCGGCAAGGTGGAAAAACTGGATGTGGAGCGGCAGAAGGTCAAGCTCACCGTGTCCATGTTCGGTCGGGAAACCCCCGTGGAACTGGACTTTATCCAGGTTCAAAAACTTTGATTTTCGGGGCAGCCGCCCTGGAAATAGGCAGGCAGCACCTGCCCAACCCTGGTGGGAGGGGAGGCACCCCGCACCACCGACTATACAAAATCTGTAGATAGGAGAAACAGCAATGGCAAAAAAGATTACCGGTTATGTCAAACTCCAGATCAATGCCGGCAAGGCCACTCCGGCCCCCCCGGTGGGCCCCGCCCTCGGTTCCCAGGGTGTGAACATCATGGGCTTCTGCAAGGAGTTTAACGAGCGCACCAAGAACCAGGTCGGCCTGGTCATCCCCGTGGTCATCACGGTGTATGCAGACCGTTCCTTCACCTTCATCACCAAGACGCCTCCGGCCGCCGTCCTCATCAAGAAGGCCTGCAATCTGGAGCACGCTTCCGGCACCCCCAACAAGACCAAGGTGGCCAGCATGACCCGCGCCCAGGTCAAGGAGATTGCGGAACTAAAGATGCCGGATTTGAACGCCGCTTCCCTGGAAGCCGCTATGAGCATGGTGGAAGGCACCGCCCGCAGCATGGGCGTGACCATCGCAGACTAAGGAGGGCTAAGTTATGAAGCACGGAAAAAAGTATGTTGAAAGCGCAGCCCTGATTGACCGTCTCAAGCAGTATGATCCTGCCGAGAGCATGGAGCTGGTCTGCAAGACCGCCAAGGCCAAGTTCGATGAGACCGTGGAAGTTTCCGTCCGTCTGGGCGTGGACTCCCGTCACGCTGACCAGCAGGTCCGTGGCGCCGTGGTTCTGCCTCACGGCACGGGCAAGACCGTCCGCGTGTTGGTCTTTGCCAAGGGCGATAAGGCTCACGAGGCTGAGGAAGCCGGTGCCGATTTCATCGGCGATGAAGCCACCGTGGCCAAGATTCAGAAGGAGAACTGGTTCGGCTTCGATGTGTGCGTTGCCACTCCCGATATGATGGGTGTCGTGGGCCGCATCGGTCGTCTGCTGGGCCCCAAGGGCCTCATGCCCAACCCCAAGTCCGGCACCGTCACCATGGATGTGGCCAAGGCCATCAAGGATATCAAAGCCGGTAAGGTGGAGTATCGTGTGGACAAGACCAACATCTGCCACTGCCCCATCGGCAAGGTTTCCTTCGGTCCCGAGAAGCTGACCGAGAACCTGAACACCCTGATGGAAGCCATCATCAAGGCCAAGCCCGCCGCTGCCAAGGGTACCTACATCCGCAGCCTGGTGGCCTCCACCACCATGGGCCCCGGCGTCAAGGTCAACGCCCAGAAGTTCTAATTAGACCAAACCAAAAGCGCGAGAGGAAACTCCCGCGCTTCTTTTTTTGTTTCCGGTTTTCAAATAGGGAAGGGACGGAAGGGACTTACTTCCAGTCGATTTCCTCCCATTCCACCTGCTCGTCCTCCTCCTTGGGGTCGTAGATTTCCCCCTCCTGATCCCGAGCCTTGGCCTGGGTCCAAAGGGGCCGGGTCCGGTGGTTCATCACCATGGCGCCGATTAGGAAGAAGGCGGCCAGGTGAGCAGCCTGCCCCAGAATGCCCAAGGCAGAGGCAAAGGTGAGGGAGGGGTAATTGAAGGTGACCCACACCGGGGCATAGCGAAGGGCCAGAATAACCCCCGGCACAAACCAAACCCGTCGGGCTACTTTGCGAACCTTGGCACTGCCGGACAAGCTCATGGTGAGCAGCACGAACAACGTGAACGCCGCCAGAATGTTGCATACCACAAAGAGCTTGTCTATATAGGAGCTGCGGGCGGTGGTGTTCCAGGAGGCACAGGCCCCGTACACGGTTCGCAGCGTGTTCACGCCGGCCCCTGCGGCCAGCCAACGGCTGCGGCTGTTCAACAGGAGCAGCACCCCGGTGAACACCAAAAAAGTCCACCAAAGCAGGTTCATCCCGGTCAAAGCAACGCTCCCCTGCACCAGCAGCTTGAGCAGGTCCAGAGCAAAAGCCCCTATACAAGCAAACCCGGCCAGCCGGGCATAGTGTTTCGCTTTGTTCATACACACGCTCCACGCATAATGCATATTCCGTAACTAATAAAACAGTATAGACCCTATGGACAGAAAAGTCAACAAAGGACAGGAAACATCATATATATTGCGTGTATGCGGAAGTGAAAAGCAGTATAGCCTACTCCCAATCTATCTCTTCCGGCTCCTCGTCATCCTCCTGCGTTTCCGGTCGGGTAAAGGGCCAGTTCTCACTGTCATGGTATAGGTTTATCCAAGCTCCCGTCAGGAAAAAGGCGGCCAGGTGGAAGGCCTGCCCCAGCAGACCCAGGAAGGAAACAGGCTGCAATGCGGCATAGTTGAAGGTAACCCACACCGGGGCATAGCGCAGAATCAGCAGCAGTCCCGGCAGAAACCAGATGCTGCGGGCTGCCGTCCGCCGGTCCACCCGGTTCGACAACCACAGCACCAGCAGCACCAGCAGCGCCAGCGCAGACAGCACATTGCACAGCACGAACAGCTTGTCGATATACGACCCCCGTGCGGCGGTGCTCCAAGAGGTTGCGGTCACATAGACCGTCCGCAGCACATTGATGCCGGCGCCCACCGCCAGCAAGGGACTGCGATTGTTTATCAGAATCACTATTCCGTCCAGCAATAAAAAAGACCACCAAAGGGTGGTCGCTATCGTCAGGTGAAAATTGCCTTGCACCAGCTGTCGTATCACGTCGAGAACCAGCACAATTCCATACGTTATGCCCGCCGTCCGGGCGTATCTTTCCGCTTTATTCATGCATCCTTTCTCTTTCAGGCTCCCATCCTTCACATTCACATATATTGTACTGCAAAGCGCCCGCTTCGTCCATAGCCATTCTTCTTTTGGGAAAAAGGATTTGCCCGTTGATTTTTGTATATAAATGGGCTATACTGAAGAAAAAAACAGGAGGCTTGAACTTATGGGTAAATTCGTCATGAGAACCAACGACAAGGGTGTTCGCTTCGTGCTGCGGGCCGGCAACGGTCAGGTCATCGGCGTCAGCGAAACCTATTCTTCCGAAACCGCCTGCCAGAACGGCATCGAGTCCGTCCGCAAGAACGCCGTCGCCGCCGGGCTGGAGGACCAAACCCAGGAGGGCTCCTCCTGCAAGAACCCCAAGTTCGAGGTCTATAAGGACAAGGCAGGGGAGTTCCGCTTCCGCCTGAAGGCCGCCAACGGGGAAATCATCCTCACCGGCGAAGGCTATAAGGCCAAGGCCGGCTGCCTCAAGGGCATCGACAGCATCCGCCGCAACGCCCCCGATGCCGCCGTCATCGCCGAATAATCCCACCTTCCTCCATGCCTGCGCCGACAAGCAATGCCCAATAACAGGACCGGCGCCGGCTGTGGCCGTGCTGTACCGGGCTGCCTGAATCCTTCAGCGCAGCCCCTTTTTTCGCTCCTCACCCAGAAAAATATATTTTATTTTCCGCTGGATTTTTCCCCTTCTGAATTGTCAATATAGGTGAAAGCCACAGAAAGATAGAATAACCAGAGAAGATGTATTAGATGCATACAGTAGAGGAGAAAAAAGTCAAACGCCGACGAACAAAATCTTTGACTATTCATCGTTAGATAAGTATAACAAAATGTTTATTTGCCATTGGGACGAGGTAATAAAATGAAAGCAAGGCTATGGATGTTCGCTTTAGTTGCGGTTATGGTTCTTTCCTTTTGTATTGCTTGCGGTCAAAGCAAAGCCCCGATGAGTGGCTCGACGGAGTTCGTCAAAAGCATCAGCTCTATGACTAACGGCACCCTAGAATATAAGCGATTGCCGAAAAATTGGCGTTACCGGGGGAAATATCCCTATAGATGGGGGACCGTGAAAGGTGGGAACAAACTGTATGCCTCAGACGAGGAGGGGTCATTCGTACAAGAAAGGAAATCTTGGTTTCAGGACATGGACTATGCGCCGTGGATGCTGTCTAGCATAGAACTGCCTAAGATGCCTGTGGAAGATATTGATGTGCATATTTCAAGAGCTTCCTGTGTCATTTCCGGGGCTGCTTTAGATGAGTTCATGGAATGGTATCGTACGTATGCGGCGGAAGGAACAGTTTTATCAGATAGTTCCTGGACAAAAACCTTTGCGGTCATATATTTTACATTGACTTCCAATCCGGATTTGGAATATGACTGCCGATTAAGTTTGAGGGACGGAATAGAAGGAATAGAGGTCTTGAACGACAAATCACAGGTGGTGAATATTATTAAACCGGATACTGCTTTGTATCGCCAGATTAGCGATTTTAGAGAAACCTGGTGATAAGAAGGGGACGGTTAGCGAGAAAACGATGTCAAGGGGACGGCCCTGCTGACATAACGGACAGCAAACAATTTGGGGATGATGAACAAAGGACCCGACTTTCGGATGCGGAAGGTCTTGAAATCATCAAACGGTTGACGGGAATTAGCCGGGGGGGTCGTGCCCAAAGCATAGGTTGTCAAGAGAACTGTCCCCTCGACACCGACACCCTTGACGCCAAATTATCAATTCTTATTTAAGTAGCAATGGAGGTTATCAATACAATGGAAACACAAACTCAAACAGAAAAACCAGATCAGACTGTTGAATTGCTGTTACAGCAACGAAGGAATCTTGAGCAAAACATGAGTGATAAATATCAAAACATGTTTAAGATGATTGTTGCTGTCATTGCGCTGATTGGAACAATGTTTGCTGCAGACAAGTGGTTATCTGATGATTCAACCATATCTTTTTGGAATACTCCTCTGTTTCGTTTCATTATCATTCAGTTTATAGTAATTACGGGAATAACAATTACTGCATTCTTAATTAATACCAATATCAACCGTGATTATATAATTGCAATAGATGAATTCTTAAAAGATAACTATGGTATTAAAGTGTTATTTAATAATGGAGAGTTAAGCAGAAAACATACAACAGGATTTAGAGAAGCATTTCCGTTAGCAACTTTCATTTTGGGAACAAGCATACTATTACTTATGCTAGTTACTTTCATACATTTTATGTGTAATGATTGGAACTACTATAAGAAACATTTCTATTTGCTTGTTATCCTAGCGTTTCAGGGATTAGGGATGAGCGTTGTATTAATAAAGAACTTCGTCAGAAAAACAAAAAGAGGAAAATCATCATTAACAAATGATGTATTGAATTATTTTAGCAGAGAGTAATCGCTCGCGACAACATCTTTCACATGAAAATATACCGCTATACTTTGGTGCCAAGCGGACGGTTCTCTTGACAACCCTACGGCCTCGCCTACGACGGCTGGAACCGGCCCCTGGAGACGAATTCTGCGCCGGGCTGCATAAGGGCGGTGTAGCCGCCCGCAGGGAGCTTGCGGGGGAAGAACGGGCAGCTGTAAATCCGTAAAATTTGGCGACATGTGCGGCAAATTTTACACCCTGCGGCCATCGCCGCTCGGTACCGCCATAGGGCGTATAGGCGATGGGTGCAAAATCCTGCCGCAGCAGGAGAACCGGTCTGTTATACTAATCCGCGTCTAAAACATGTGCAGTCGGCGAGCAAATTCTGCGTTGGTTCCATGAGGAGAATCGCAGATTGACTGGGGACCGTCAATCAAGATTTGACGAAGCAGAACCGGCACAGAAGGTGCCGCCCAATGT
>JAFSPW010000057.1 GCA_017451295.1 Clostridia bacterium | reverse complement strand
CTGTTGCTGTGATGCTGCTGAGAATTAAGCATAAAGAAAGAGCCGCCGGAGAGGTCTTAATCTCCGAAAGCCCCTGTTTACAAGCCATTCTGCCGTTCTGACAATAGCATTTCTTTGTATCAATTCTTGGGTTTACATTTCATGATGCGACCCCCCGTCATCGTCTGTATGTTCTGACACCGTGTCAGTATAATCAGTATATGCGAGTCTTGACACCATGTCAATATGTTTTTGGCAGACATCTTTTCTGTCAGGGCGCCGCCTTAATTACATTCGGAAGAGGGATGCAAAAAAAGAATGGCACCCCAGAAGTTTGACAGTCTGATATGGGTGCAATTCATGAACAACTCTCTATTTACGAATCATGCTTTTTTGCGGATTAGAATCCAAGGCCGTGCAGCCAGTCTTCAACCATTTTTTCCATACGATCCGGACTGTTCTGACAGTCCGTGCCCGCAATGGCAAGGCCTTTTGCGACCGTACTGTCCGAAAGCGCATTCGACAATTTCCTGTCAAAGCCCGAAAGCCCGCTGCCCGCGTGGGTGGAGAACGGAATCAGCGTCTTGCCGGAAAGGGCATCCGCATTGGTTTCGAAGAATGTATAGAGTAAAGCCTCCACTTATTCTTTTTGTTCCTTCGGGTCCAGGTACTTTATCACCTTTGCGGGCACGCCGCCAACCACGGCATACGGCGGAACATCCTTCGTGACCACAGCGCCTGCCGCGACGACCGCGTATTCGCCGATGGTGACCCCTGGGCAGATTGTCACATTCATGCCGAGCCATGCGTTCTTTTTGATGACTACCTTGCCGTATGTGTATATGCGATGGCGGTCGTTCATATCATGGTTGATTGTTGCAATCCGGAGCCCCGGTGCGCTCATCACACCGTCCTCAAATTCGATTCCGCCGGATGCGGACAGGATTGCCGAGTGGTTGATGAATACGCCCTTGCCGAAAGTGACCCGGTTGCCAAAGTCACAGATGAACGGTGTCAAAATCCACACGTCGTCTAACTTTTTTCCAAACAGCTCCTCGAGGTATCCAACATACGCCGGATCGTCGGGCATCGTCGCATTTGCCCTGGCGCAGAGCGTCCGAGCATGCAGCATCTCCTCAACCGCCTCTTTGAAATACGGTTCCCGATTGTCGGTCGGGCCGCCCTTGTCCATCAGCTGAGAGACATACCTGCTTCGTATTCCATATCGACCCCTCACAGCAGGCCATTCGTTTTCAGCCACCGCTGCAGATCGCCTTTTGCCTCTGCAGCACGGCTGCCGGTGATGGACAGGCCCTTGTTCACCGTTGCGCCGGGGCAGGCGCGCTGGATGTCTCGTTCGCTGCCGCCCATGCCGCTGCCCTCGTTCGTACAGAGCGGCAGAATCGTCTTGCCGGAGAAATCGAACGCCTCGAGGAATGTGAACACCGCCATCGGCATCGTGCCCCAGTAGTTCGGGTAAGCAAGAATGATGGTGTCGTATTCGTCAATTGAATCCGGCAGAGACACAAGTGCCGGGCGTGCCTTGGCACGAAGGTCGGCCTTTGCTTCTTCGATGCAGGTCATGTAAACAGGAGAATAGGGCGTTTCCATTTCAATCTTGAATGTGTCCGCATTGATTAGCCCCTTGATTGTATTGCACACGATTTGCGTGTTGCCCACCTTCACATAGCGCATCGCACCGCCAAAATAGTTTTCGTCCGCCCGAGAGAAGTATGCCATCAATATCTTTGCCATGAGCTTGACCTCCACATTTGTTTTTCTGCTTTGAGTATACCGAAAGATGCTTTCAAAATCCAATTGAAATGATGTATAATCGATTTAATATTTTAATAGAGAGGGAAGACCGTGACCACCAAACAGATGGATTACTGCATCGAATTGGCGCACACGCTGAATTTCAGCCGTGCGGCAGAAAACCTGTTTGTCAGCCAGCCAACATTCTCTTATCAAATCAAACTGGTGGAAGATGAAGTCGGCTTTGCTATCTTTGAGCGCAGCGGCAAAGGCGCCGCACTGACACCGGCTGGCGCGCAGTTCGTCTCCTTCCTTGCGGGGATGCGGCAGGATCTCAAGCGCGCCATCGAGCAAGGGCAAAACTACAGCGCCACATATCGGGACAGCATCTCCATCTGCATGATGGTGCGGCAGGCGGTGTACTTTCTGCCGGAAGCGATGCGGCTCTTTGCTCAGAAGATGCCGGATGTACAGATCGTGCCGCTGTTTCAGTATGAAAACAGTATGGAACGGTTTTTACAGAATGAAGCGGATATTGTCTTTGCGCTCAAGGAGCAAACGCAGCACATGCCTTCCATCCGTGTGCATGAGCTGTTTGAGAGCCGCATCTATCTGATTACGCAGAAGACCGATCCGCTGGCACAGAAGAATCTTGCCAGCTCAGAGGACCTTTACGGACGCACACTGATGATCGGCGGCGGCTCTCCCCCGGCGCTCAAAGCCGTGCAGCACCGGCTGATTTCCACCGGCAGAATCCACTATTTCAACAGCGCCGACCACGACACGACGCTGACCAACGTCGCCGCCGGACGGGGCGTGTGCCTTGCTCCGGGCTTTCTGAACGACCACAGCGGTCAGTTTGCGTGGATTCCATTTGACTGCAAAGAAGCCTTTTCCTGCGTCCTCTGCACGCATAAGGAGGATAAGCGGCCGTCACTCTCTGCGTTTCTCGCCGTGTTGAAAGGGCTGTATGATTCCGCAATTGCATTTGAGATGTGATGATTGCGCTGATTGGCACACTGTTATACAGCACGGTCAAGGTAGGCATCGGCATTCCCAAGGGCAAGAAGGTCTAAATATTCAAAAAAGCTGTACTGCCACCACACCATACTACAGGGGCTGGCTCCAAAGGAACCAGCCCCTGCTCATTTGCCTCGGAATACTACTTTACCACCTCCATGGATTGGATGATGACCCGCTCCCCAAAGGGTGGTTTTCAGGTTCTGCTGTGTTTGAAGTAGCAACCAGATGTCGGCCTACGCCAGATGGTTTGTGAATGTGGCTTAATATGTAGGCGACCGCTCCTGTCGGTGGGGAGAAGCATTCTTGCCGCATCCAAAGAACAGCGCCGTCATGCTCACCCCCAGTAGGACAAGAACTCATCGCCTCCCGAGCTTCCCTCTGTGCAAATACCTCATTTCTTCATGAGCGGAACGCCGGCGTTCCAAGCCTTGCCGACCTTTTCGCCCACGGTATAGTAGCCGTTGGTGAACTGATCAAAGACCAGGGCGTTCAGCTTTTCGGGGACGACCTTTCCCTTCTCGTCCAGCACCGCTTCCTCCGCCTTCACGTTGACAATCCGGCCCACGATGCCGTCCACATGGTCCGTATGCAGGAATTCCAACAGCTCGCACTCCATAACCAGAGGGAACTCCTCAATGATGGGGGCATGGATCGTATCGCTCTTGACTGCGTGATAGCCGGTGCGCTCGAACTTATCGTCCATCTTGTTGCCGCTAGCAATGCCCCAGAAGTCCGCCACATCCATGTGCGCCTTGTCTGCCAAGGCCACGGTGAAGGCTTTGCTCTCTTGAATGTTCAGCCAGGTCCGCTTTCCGGCGCCGATGAACAGAATAATCTTATCATCATCGCAAATCTGCCCCCAGGCCGCATTCATCACATTGACCTTCTCATCCTTATCATACGCCGCCACCATGAGCACCGGCATGGGATACACCGCCGGTAGCACGCCCAAATCTCTTTTCATACGCTTTTCTTCCTTTCCGTTTGGTTTTGGTTCATCATAGCATATAATAGCAGCGTTGCAAAGAAAAACCCATAAAAATCCTTGCGGCCATGGACGAGAGAGCCATCCTTGTGATAGTATATGGCATTGGGGTGAGCAGATGAAGTTTCAGCATACCCACCGCCCCGGTTTTTGGCTGGGGTTTATAGACTTCTTTACGGCAGGATTGTTTTTCCTCTTGTATATGCCTCTGGGCGGATTACAGGAAGAGTTGGAGCTGGTCCTGTGTCACCGCCTCATGCCCTACTGGAAAGCCTATCTGCTGGGCATCCCCACCCTGTTTATCTATCCTCTGGTGTGGATGACCAACATTGCCCGGGAGCTGCAGGCAAAAGCCGTCAATCTGGGCATTGCAGGACCCCATACCTCCTGGTGGCACATGTTCGGATGGAACACCTTCGGGGTACTGTTCTTCGGACCCATGATTGCCACACAGCGATTCTTTCGGACTTTGAACGAGATTGAGAAAAAAATGAATGAAAGCACAAAAGGGGAGGCAGATCAATGATTACCATTGTATCGCCAGGAATAAACCTAAAACGACAGAAGCTTAAGGAGGAACAGACATGATTATCAAGGCAGTAAAATTCAGAAAAGACGGGTTTTACACCCAGCCCTTCGCCTTTGGCGGCGAAGAAGGCATGGACAAGTTCGACCCCAGCGTGCGCTACCGGGGGAGCTTGCAGAACTATCTTATCGACACCGGGAAAGAGATTATTCTGGTGGACACCGGCCTGCCCGCCGGAACCCCGGAGGAGAAGCCTGACGAAAGCAGCCTTGCTTTTACGGGAAAGGATATCTGCTCCTACATGGAGGCCCTTGCTGCCCTTGGCTATGAGCCGGAGCAGGTGAGCAAGATTTTGCTGACCCACCGGCACAACGATCACTCCGGGGAGCTCGCCTCCTTCCCCAACGCCAGGATTTATGTGAACGAGGCAGAGATGGGAGCCGAGGAGTTGAAGGGGCTGAGTAATCTGATTCCCGTCGCCTTCACGGACGGTGCCTATTATAATTTCCCTGAGAGCCAGAAGATTGCCGATGGAATCTATCTCATAAAGGCCACCGGCCACACCCGGGGCAACAGCATCATCATCGTGGAAGACGAGGGGCTGTTTTATATGCTTCACGGGGACATCACCTATGTGGACGAAGCCCTGTACGAAGACAAGCTGTCGGTGGTATTTGACGATCTGCCCGCCGCCAGGGAGACCCAGAATCGCATTCGGGAGTTTGTCGGCAACCATCCCACGGTATACTGCGGCACCCATACGCCCCAGGGCTATGAGAATTTGGAGGCCAAGCGGGTGATGGATTTAGAGCATCCGGTCCCCACCGTCTATGCTCAGGTGGATTTCTCCGCCCAGGAAGCTACCGGCAAGTATGTTTGCTCCATCTGCGGCTATGTATATGACCCCGAGGAACACCAGGGCGTAGCCTTCGAGGATTTGCCTGAGGATTGGCGCTGCCCCCGCTGCAAGCAGCCTAAGTCCAAATTCAACCGAGCATAATAAAAAGGAATAGACAAATGAAAACCGGAACCATCATTTTGATTGTTGTGCTGGCACTGTGCGTATGCTGCTGCATCACCCACCGCCGGGTCATCAAGGCCCTTATCCGGCATGAGCCTATGCCCAAGGCGCCTAAATGGCATTGTTGGGTGAAGAAAGAGAATCGCAGAGCCTAACGCTAAACGAAAACCGGAGCTGCTGACAGCCCCGGTTTTTTATACTAATCCGCGTCTAAAACATGTGCAGACGAGCAAATTCTGCGTTGGTTCCATGAGGAGAATCGCAGATTGACTGGGGACCGTCAATCAAGATTTGACGAAGCAGAACCGGCACAGAAGGTGCCGCCCAATGTGCATGGGTTAGGCGTGGATTAGTATTATTACACCAGCGATTGGAGCAGCCCCTCACAGCCGGCGGTTACATCCTGCCAGGTGGCTTCAAAGTCGCCGGTGTACCAGGGATCGGCCACCTCCTGCCCCGGCCTTTTGGCATAGTCAAGCAGCAGATGAATCTTGTGCTGCGTATCAGGACCCAAGAGCCGCTGCAGGTTCCATAGATTGTTCTGGTCCATGGCGATGATGTGGTCGTAGTGGTCATAGTCCGCCCGGGTTATCTGCCGAGCGTGATGGCCGTCGCAAGTGATACCATGCTGCATGAGCTTCCTTCTGGCAGGAGGGTAGACAGGGTTGCCCAGCTCCTCCCGGCTGGTGGCGGCGGAGGCGACTTCAAACCGGTCCTCCACCCCCTTACGGCTAATCAGGTCCTTCATCACATACTCCGCCATGGGACTGCGGCAGATGTTGCCGTGGCAGACGAATAGTATCTTAATCATGTGCAGTCACCCCTCCGAAAATCATATTATGTCCCGATTTTTTTGAAAATCATAGCCGGGATAACCACGCATCCGCTGATGATGATTCGTTTTCCATTCATGATAATAGTTCTCCATCGCCTCGGTTCCTAAGGAACTAAAAACGCCTTTTTGCCGAAAGACAAAAGGCGTTTTTTGCCGTGAAAGAGCGCCAAAAGTGTACCAAATCATAGAAAGAACGCCTAAAAATATATCGGTTTACAGACGAGAGCACGGAATTAATCTCCGGACCTACACGCCGTATTCCTCGACAAACCTGGATTTGTTAGTCAGTCGATGCTGTTCAAACCTTCATAGAGGTCGTTGAATGATTTACCCTTATGGCATCTGCCATAGGAAAACTCTTTGTCTTCACCAAATTCATACAGGAAGCATTTTGCCAGTTCCTCCACCGTCTGTTCAAGAGCGGTGAAAAACTGCTGATAAGCAAAACTGCTCGCCACAGTACCTTCCTCAAAGCAATTCGAAATGAGCGATTCCGTGACTTGATCCAACGGATACATTTTGATATGCATCAACTCGTGGACGATGACTTCCTCCATATTTTCCTGCGTTGGGTTTACGACGTTCAGCATCAAGATCGCTTTTCTGTCGTCACAATCGATCTTGAAATCGCCGGTCTTTTGCCATGACGGATCTTCAACCAATTCTAACCGCACATCCCATGCCGGAGTGATTCGAAGCTTTTTGATGTATTTGTCAAACAATGCAGTTATTTCCACTTTTCCCATGCTCAGAAATCTCCTTATCTTCACAAATCCCAGTTTATTGAGATGACTATACCATATTCAAACGGATAGAACAACTAAAAAAGCCTCTTTTGCCTTTGTAGACAAAAGAGGTTTCTTTATTGTGAAAGAGCGCGTAAAAGTGTACCAAAGTATAGAAAGAACGCGCAAAAGGACACCAGCAGGGGCCCGACAAACGGGAATTTGTCGAATAGAAGTCGTGGCCGTGCTTATTCATTGTCTTCGCCCATGATCCATGTATCATTATGGTTTGCGTAAATGAGGTTCATATAATACTTGTTTGGTGTGGAAACAATATAACTATTATTTCCATTGGTCGGATCATACTCACTAATGCCAATTGCCGAAAACAAACCTCTGTATGATTCCGGGTAAGGATTTAAAAGTTCCGGATTCTGTGTGACCTCATGAGCGTCTATTGGTTTAATATCATAGAACTGGTAACCATATATAAAGTCAACGATACCATAGTGGTTTTCATAATATGCTTCCCCTGCCACGTGGCCATTATAAGCTTTGTCCAAATTGGCAAGGTGCAGAATTCGGCATGGAATGCCGATGCATTGAAGCAGAACACATCCGACCCTCGCCATATCCGCACACCAGTCTGTTTCCCGTTCAAGGATTTGTTTTTCTGTACCACCAAAGAGCATTTCCGAAAAATCAACGTCATATCTTTCAGCCATGCCACTCGTAAAATCCAATATGTTTTGTATGCTCAGCTTTTCACTGGCCGCTTTGAATCGCTGCGCAAAAGCGTACAGCTCATGGTTTGACATATTTGGACAGACCGGTTTGTTATACAGATATTTAAACGAATCCTTGTCAAGAAGCACCATGTTCCTCATGAGTTCATGGTCAATGGATTTTTCATCATGAAGATCATTCCTTAGCATGATTTCATATGGTTTTCCAAATATACCATATCCTTTTTTCAAAGCGAAAACCTCCAATACAAATTCCGATTGATTAGATGATTATTCCCGAAGAGCATGGATTTTTCAATCATTCAGAGCAATAAAGCCCTTGCGGACGGCATAAATGATATATCGCTGCGCGATATGATATACTTGCTTCGCAAGCATGATATACAGCCGCTTCGCGTCTGCATGATATGATATCCGTTCCATCATACGCCGAAGGCGTATATCACCCGTTCTGACAGGAACGGATATCATTGAAAAAAGCGCTTTTGTCGGGTAGACAAAAGACGCTTTTTTCATGGCTGCGGAACTAGGATTCGAACCTAGACAATACGAGTCAGAGTCGTAGGTGCTGCCATTACACAATTCCGCAAGGCTTATGAGGAATCCCGAGGTGCCGTCCGTCTGAGTGATAACACCCGCCTCTCGGCAGGTGGTCGAGCTGTGCCGAACATCAATCTTCCCGTACTGGCGGGCCTGACATCGTTTCGAGCAACGCGCCTTTCCGTAGTCACTCTGTGGGTTTATCACAAAAAACGTAACGAACACCGCAGGATTACAATGGTGGGATTAATTGGAATCGAACCAATGACCTCCACGATGTCAACGTGGCGCTCTAACCAGCTGAGCTATAACCCCTCGACAGGATTTAATTATACACATCGGACGGAAAATTGCAAGTACTTTTTTTAAATATTTGCAGTCCGATGCATGAAAACCCACGCAAGGGCTGTGGATTCCAAGAATGCGGATGCCCGCTGCCGCTATGGTGCGGGCACCCGGTTGATGTTTTTTTAATTGCTGTAACGGTTCTGGGGGCTAAGAGTATAGCCCTTGTTCTCATAGATGCGAATCCAGTCCTTGAGCTTGGCTAAAAAGTCCTCATTGGTGGCGGTCTTCTGCATCATGGGCACCACCTGCTCCGTCACATCCGTGGTGCCGCCGCTGGCCAGGAACTTGCGAAGCATATAGACCCCTTCCAGCTCCTCCCGGCTGAGCAGCAGTTCTTCACGACGGGTACCGGATTTATAGATATCGATGGCCGGGAAGACCCGCTTCTCCGCCAGCTTCCGGTCCAGATGAATCTCCATGTTGCCGGTACCCTTAAACTCCTCATAGACCATGTCGTCCATGCGGCTGCCAGTTTCCACCAGGGCCGTGGCAATGATTGTAAGGCTGCCCCCGTTCTCGATGTTCCGGGCGGCGCCGAAGAAGCGCTTGGGCTTATGCAGGGCACCCGGATCCATGCCGCCGGAGAGGGTACGCCCCGTAGGCGGAATCACCAGGTTGTAGGCGCGGGCCAGACGGGTAAGGCTGTCCAGCAGGATGACCACATCCTTCCCCTGCTCCACCAGGCGCATGGCTCGCTCCTGAACCATTTCGGCAATGCGGGTGTGATGCTCCGGCAGCTCGTCGAAGGTGGAGTATACCACCTCACCCTTGATGCACCGCTTCATCTCCGTGACCTCCTCGGGTCGCTCGTCAATCAGCAGCACAATCAGGTGGCTATCGGGGAAGTTAGCTGAGATGCCGGCGGCAATCTGCTTTAGAATGGTGGTCTTCCCCGCCTTGGGCTGGGACACAATCATGGCCCGCTGCCCCTTGCCGATGGGGGCAATCAAATCGATAAGCCTGGCCGTCAGGTCGTTATCCTTTCCGGGGGTCTCCAGGGTGTAGCGCTCGTTGGGGAAGATGGGCACCAGCTCTTCAAAGCTCTTGCGCCTGGTGTTCTCCTCCGGCGCCTGACCGTTCACCCGGTCGATATACATGAGGGCATCAAACTTATCCCCGTCCCGATGGGGCCTGACCCGACCCTCCACAAAATCACCGGTCTTCAAGCCGAAGCGGCGAATCTGGGTGATGGACAGATAGATGTCCTTGGGGCCGGAATAGTAGTTGTTCATCCGCAAAAAGCCATAGCCATCGGGAAGGACCTCCAGCACGCCCTCTGTGGGGGGGCAATACTCCGATTCCAGCATCCGTGGAACGGCAGGGTTGGAGGTGCCGTACTCCTGGCTGTAGTAGGGCCGGTTGGGGTCGAACTTGCCAGGAGGCGGCGGAGGCGGCGTCTCGTCCTCCAATACCTTATCCTTGTTGGCGGCCAAAACCTGGCCCATGGGCGGGAAGGTATCGTAGCGCCGATAGGCGGGATTTTGATTCGTGCCGTTGTTATTTTTGGAATAGCGATTGTTTCGATAGGTGTTTTTGCGGCGGTTGTCCCTGGGCTCCGTGTTGGCTTCCGGCTTGGGTGCCTCTGCCTTCTCTTGCTCGGGTGTATTGCGGGGAGCCGGCTTGGTGTCCTTCGTCGGCTGGGACTTTTCCGGCTCCGGTTTGCTTTGCGAATCCGGCTCCGTCTCCTTACTAGCTTCCGCTTTAGCCGGACGCCCCCGCTTCTTGGGGACGGGCGCTTCAGCCTTGCCGGAAATCATCTCCGCCAGCTCCTTTTTGCGATATTTGCTTAGGTTTTTAATGCCCAACTCCTGCGCCATGGCGCGAAGTTCAGGCAGACTCTTATCCAGCAATTCTTCTGGAACCATTGATGTCCTCCATATTTAGATTGTATCGAATGACAAAAGAAAAAAGAACGGTACATTGGGGAATCGGTGCAACGGGTATGGGCACATTGTATGGCCTGAGGCCCCGGTTTGTCAAGGCATTTTGCAAAAACACCCAAAAGGCGCCACCCTTAGACCAAATCGGGGGAATAGGCTCCCCATGGGCCGCATAGGCTGGTGCCAAGGAGGTGTGCCTATGGATAAAACAGATACCTTGACCCAATATGTGGCTGCCAACCACGAGGTCCATATTGAAGGGCAGCGCCATGCCCGCATCACCGGGGTGCTGGATGTGGAGAGCTTTCACGAGGAGGAGGCCGCCGTGTTGACGGAGGCAGGGGTGCTGGTTCTGACCGGCGAGGATTTGAAGCTGAACAGAATGGACCCAGACAGGGGCCAGGTAATGATAGACGGCCGAATCCTTTCCCTGGAGTATCAGCAGCCCCAGCAGCGGCACGGCCTGTTTGCCCGCCTGCGGCCATGATATACGATGTCTTCGACCAGCCCTATCGGGCTCTTGTCATGGTGAGCTTTGGCATCCTGGGCGGCGTCGTCTATGAGCTAATGCGACTGCTGCGAATGGACGGTGTCACCTGGCGGGTGCTCCTTTGCGATGGACTGTGCCTTATATGGCTGCAGTTTTGCCTGGGTGCGGGACTGATGCTGTCCGCCAGGGGCGAAATGCGGCTGTTTGCTCTGGTGCTGTTCTTCTCGGCCATGGGCGCCGTCAGATGGGCCGTTCGCCCTCTTTTTACACAATTGCTCCAAATAATACGCAAAAACCAGTTTTCAACGGGCGGATAATCTGTTATACTGCAAGGCGTGAAAAACAGACTTCCTCTAAAAAAAGGCTATTTCAAGCCCATACACTTTCTGCTGCTGCTGGCTATCGACGGGGTGATTCTGGCAGGTGTGATTCTGCCGCAGCAAACCAACATCGAAAATGCCGAGTCTCTGTTGGCGCAACGGCAAAGTGATTTGAATGCCATAAAGATTGAATACGAGCGGGAACAGGCCAACCTGGAATATATGCAGACCGATGAATACAAGCTCCAGCAGGGGTCCGTTCGCTACGGTTGGCACTACTCAGACGACAGCATCATTTTAGACAGCGACAGCCAATGAACCATATATCTGAATCTCTCCCCCGTCCCTCCCTGTCCATTTTGGATATCGGCAGCAACTCCGTTCGCTTTGCCTATATGGCCCAGCAGCCTTCGGGGCGTTTTTGCGTGCCCGATAAGCAAAAGCTGGTTTGCACCACCCAATTGGGCAAAGGACTGGATGCTACGGGATTGCTTAGCAGCGAGTCCATGGACAAGACCGTATCAGCCTGTGGGCGCTTCTATGCCATGGCCCAGGAGCAGCAGGTGCCCATCTATGCCTATGCCACCAGCGCCGTGCGGGATGCCGGCAACCGTCAAGCCCTGATAGAGGATATAAAGCGGGCTTGTCCAAAGATGCAGCTGTTTATCCTCTCGGGCCAGGAAGAAGGCAGTTTAGCTTATTTGGGTGCCTTTCAAGGGGAAAGCGGCACGCTGATTGATATCGGCGGCGGCAGTATGCAGGTGGTCACCCCTACCAGCGCCCAAAGCTATCCTACCGGCTGCGTTCGGGCCAGGGATTGGTGTCCGGAAAGGCCCCTTCCCCAGATGCGGGATACCCTCTATGCCTGGCTGAGGAGCCGGGTTACCCTGCCACAGGACACCTGTGCCCCCTACCTGGGGGTTGGCGGTACCATCACCACCCTGGGTGCGCTGCTGCTGCAACAGACAAAGTATGACGGTTCTCGGCTATCGACCCTGCGGCTGACCCCGGAGCTGCTTAGCACCCTGCTAACCAAGCTATACCAGATGGGAGACGAGGAGCGAGCCAGGAACCCCCTGCTAAGCCGACGCCACGACATCATTTTACAGGGCGGTCTGATTCTTCTGTGGCTCATGGAGCAGCTGTCCATCAAATGGCTGACCCCCACGGACCATGACGGCATGGAGGGTTTTGCCGCCTGGCTGCTGCAAAAGGGCATCCTATAAAGGGATTGAACGAAAAAAGCACCCGAATGGGTGCTTTTTGATTTGGTTCGGTGGGAGCTTAGTCCTGGGTCTTGTCGGCGATGCTGATTTCGATGGGCTCGTTGCAGCTGGGGCAAATCAAGCCATCGGGGTTATCCAGCATGTCTTCATCGAAGTAGATGGTTTCGCCGCAGCTGGGGCAGACAATCTCAAAAAAGTCGTCGTCCTCGTCTTCGTCTTCATCCTCATCCTCGCCGAAGTCCTCGTCCCCAAAGAGAATCTCATCGTAGTCGTCCAGATTGTCATAGACATCGTCCAGGGTGTCGTTCAGCTCGTCAATCTCGTCGTTCAGATCGTCGATAGCATCCTGATGATCGCTCAGTTCCTCTGCAATGGAATCCAGGGCATCGATGATGGCCGTGAACATCTTCTTCATCTTGCCGTCTTCGATTTCCAGACCGTCCATCAACCCATCCAGATACGCTACTTTTTCAGAGATTTTGCTCATGTGCTCCTCCTTCAATTTGTGTTTGAGTAGTATGCCTTAGACGCGCTCCATATATTCACCGGTACGGGTGTCCACACGAATCTTGTCCCCCTGGTTCACGAACAGGGGCACGGCAATGTGATAGCCGGTCTCGAGCACCGCGGGCTTGGTGGTGCCGGTGGCGGTATCGCCCTTGAAGCCAGGCTCGGTCTCGGTGACTTCCAGGACCACAAAGTTGGCGGCCGTCACGGCAAAGGGAGAGCCCTTGTAGGAACGGACGGTAACGGTGTCGTTCTCCTTGATAAAGTCGATGGCATCCTCCACCTGCTCATGGTTCAGGGGAATCAGGTCGAAGGTCTCGCTGTCCATGAAGTAGTACAGATCCCCATCGGAATAGGAATAGGTCATTTCCTTGGTCTCGATGCGGGCTTCGGGATACTTGTCGGTGGGGCTGAATGTGCGCTCGAGCACGGCACCGGTCATGGCGTTCTTAAGACGGGTACGCACAAAGGCGGCGCCCTTGCCGGGCTTCACATGCTGAAAGTCCACAACGGACCACACGTTGCCTTCAATCTCCACCGTGGTGCCCTTACGAAAATCGCCTGCCATAATCATAGTTCTTTTCCTCCGTTATTGTGTGTTTTTGTATGGTTAATCCACGCTGAGAAGCTCTTTGGTGGAGCCGACCAGGTCGATATATCCTTCTTCTGTGACGACGCAGCAGTCCTCGATGCGAACGCCCAACTTCCCTTCGATGTAGATGCCCGGCTCCACCGTGATGGTCATGCCCGGTTCCAGCGTCCACTGGCTCTTGGTTGAGGCGAAGGGAGATTCGTGAATAAGCAGCCCGAAGCCATGGCCCAGACTGTGGCCGAAGCACTCCCCATAGCCCTTAGAGGCGATATAGTCCCGGGCGATGGCATCCAGTTCCTTGCCGGTGATGCCCGCTTTGAGGGCATCGAGTGCCTTCTGCTGGGCGGTGCGGACGATGTCGTAAATCCGCTTGGAGAAGTCGTCCACCTCCCCCACGGCGAAGGTACGGGTCATGTCGCTGTGGTAGCCGTTGTAGACACAGCCAAAGTCCAGCACCACCAAATCGCCCTTCTGCAGCCGGCGCTCTCCGGGAACCGCGTGGCACATGGCGCCGTTGGGACCGGAACCCACGATGGTATCAAAGGAGGGGCATTCGCTGCCAATCTTCGCATGGATGTAATCCAGCTCTGCCGCCACTTCCTTCTCCGTCATGCCGCTGCCGATGCGGGTGAGCAGGGTCTT
Organism: Clostridia bacterium; assembly: GCA_017451295.1. Taxonomy (GTDB): domain Bacteria; phylum Bacillota; class Clostridia; order Christensenellales; family CAG-138; genus RUG472. Next base: position 76,291 of record JAFSPW010000057.1, on the reverse strand, counting down.
GAACCCTTCGTCCGCCATGTTCTGTGCCCGCTGCAGGCAGGCAATCTCCTCGGCAGTTTTGATGAGCCGGGGTTTGCTGAGCTCCTCGGAGAAGGGAACCCACTCATAGGAAAAGGACTTGAGCTTTTCAAAGGTGGCCACGGTCATGCTCTCGTTCTCAAAGCCCACCCGCTTGCAGCCATCGGCGGCAAAGAGCTTGTCCGCCTGGGCAAGGAGGGAGACCTTGCCCCACTCCACCACCTGAAAATCGGGGCTCTGCTCCCAGGCCTGGATGGTGTAGCGGAAGTCCGTTATCAAGGCGGCGGTCTTATCGGTGATGACCAGGGCCGCCTCATCGCTGGTGAAGCCGGAATAGTAGCGGATGGCGGTAAGCCCCGTCACCAGGACGCCGTCCATCTTGGCCTGTTCCATAAGCTTACGCAGCTGATTGAGTCGTTGATTCATATACTTCTATCCTTCCATACCTTACGCAATACGACACAGTATTATAGCACGGGGTTTGGATTATCACAAGTCTTTTTTTCTACTCTTCCTCTGCGGGCAAGGCCAGCCGGAGCTTGAGTATGGCTCTTTTTTCGATACGGGAGATATAGGACCGGGAGATGCCCAGTTGGTTCGCCACCTGCTGCTGGGTCAGGGGCGCTTGACCGCTTAGCCCATAGCGAAGGTCCAGCACCAGTTTTTCCCTGGGGCGCAGGCACCGGCTCATGATACTTCTCAGCTGCTCGCCTTCCAGGTTCTGCTGCACCTGCTGGAAAATCTCCTCTCCGTCGGTGCCCATGATGTCCAGCACGCTCATCTCGTTCCCTTCCTTATCCCGGCCCAGGGATTCCTCCATGGATACCTCCCCTACCAGCTTCTTCTGGGCGCGCAGGCTCATGCGTATCTCGTTTTCAATGCACCGGGAGGCATAGCCGGATAAGGCCCCTTTCTCCGGGGAGAAGGTATCCACCGCTTTGATGAGGCCGATGGTGCCAATGGAGATTAAGTCATCCAAATCCCGCTTGCCCTGTCCAAGGCCCCGGGACACATATTTGCCTGCAATGTGGGCGCACAGCCGCAGGTTATGGAGAATCAGGGTATCCCTGGCCTCTTCGTCCCCCGCCAGGTGCCTGGCAACCATCTCCTTCTCCTCTGCCGGAGGTAGGGGCTTAGGGAAGGAGGCCCCCTTCAGATACCCGGCAAAAAGTATGCCCCTTAGCAGGCTCAACAGAAAAACAATCAAAAGGCTCACCCCCTTACAGGATGAGCCTATGACCGGATTCGACGGGATATGCCTTTATTCCCAGGCGGGAGAGTACAGGGCCACGTTGCTTTGGTGCTCCTCATAGGTTTTGCTGAACACCAGCCGATTGGTGGTCTTGGGATCCATATTGCAGAAGTACAGGTATCCTTCGCTTAGATACGTTTCCTCCGGATACAGGGCCGCATCGATGGCGGCACGGCCGGGGTTGCAGATGGGTCCCACAGGCAAGCCCTTGTTTTTATAGGTGTTGTAGGGGGAAACGGTGGCCAGTTCCTCCTGGGTGAAGGTGAACTTACGAACCCCCAGGGCATAGGACAGGGTGGCGCAGGATTCCATGGCCATACCCCGATAGAGCCGGTTATGGAACACGGCGGAAACCCGGGCGAAGTCCTCGTCCGCCGCCGCTTCCTTTTCAATCATGGAGGCCAGGGTGATGACCTGGTCCACGGTCATGTTCAGCTCCTGGGCCCGGTTGGCATCCTCCTCGGTGAACACGACCGAAAAGCGGTTCAGCATCTTTTTTAGAATATCGGCGGCAGCGGCATCCTCATACACTTCATAGGTGTCCGGAAACAGATACCCTTCCAGGGCAAACCGCCGGTCCGCTCCGTTGGTTAAAGGTTCCATATAGGGGGAGGATAGCAGGGTGCCATCGGTACACAGGGCCAGAAAATCGTCCTGAGTCTCTAAAATCCCCGCCTCAAACAGGGATTGAGCCACCTCCGACACGGTATACCCCTCCGGGATGGTGAAGCGGGTCACCCGCCTGGTCTCATTCCCGGCGCACAGGATGTTCACAATCTCCGGTATGGTCATGTTCCGGGAGAGCACATAGGTCCCCGCCTTCAGGGCATTGGCTTTCCCCGTAAAGTCCACATACACCTTAAAGGAGGCGGTGCTGACGATGAGACCCTGTTCGTCCTGGCCCCGGGCGTTATACAGCAGGGAGGCGATTTTGGAGGCCGAGGACCCGGAGGGAATGACCACCTCTATGGGGGTGTTATCCTCCGCATTGACGGGATAGACAAAGTGGCTGAGCACATACCGCAGCACGCCGATGACCGTCAGCACCACCAGCAGAACGCTGAGCAAGCCCGCTGCAAAGGGCCGCAGAATCTGCCAAGTCCGACGGCGGGCAGCGGCCGGATCGTTTTTTTGCGGCATAAAATGCCCCCCTTTCGATTCTCTCAATCCGATGACTATAGGAGACTGGCCTCTGCCAGGATGGCATAGACCTTGGACAGCAGTCCCTGCAAATCATACTCCGCCCGAAGGAACTGAGCCGCCAGCGGATAGAATTGCAGCAGTTCCCCGAGCTTGGAAAACTCCTGCTGTTGTGCCGCATCCTCAGCGGTTCCCAGAAGCTGCCGGGCCTGGAGCCGTTGCCGCAGCTCTAAAAACCGTTCCAGCAGGGCGGCCGTTTGGCTCTCCCCCATGGCGGCCTCCTTGGCGGTCCGATAGGCCTGAGCCTCCGGGCTGTTCTCAATCTCCCGGGCTAAAGCCCGGGCTGCCTCCTCAATCATTCTGCTCGCCCTCGATGACGATGGGGATAATCATGGGCAGGCGCTTAGTATTGCTTTTGAAGAAGGAACGCAGACGGCTCTTGACGGCGGTTTTGATGTTGCTGTAGTTTTCCTTCCCCTCCTTGGCAAAGCGGGCAATCTCCGGGGAAAGAGCCTGGGCCGCCCCCTGCATCAGCTCGTCCGCCTCTTTCATGTAGACAAAGCCTCTGGAAATCATCTCCACCGGGGCAATCTGCTTGCCGGTGTGCTTGTCGATGGTGATGACGGCCACCACCAAACCCTCGCCGGACAGCTGTTTTCTGTCCTGAATGACGGCATCCTGGATGTTGGTGCTGCCATCCACCATGACGGAACCGGAGGGCACCTCTCCTGCCCGGGCGGCGCCCTTCTTGGAGAAGGACACCACATCCCCGATGTCCAGCACGAACACATTCTCCTCCGGCACGCCCATATTGAGCCCCAAGCGGGCATGAGTCATCAGATGCCGGGTCTCCCCATGGACGGGGATGAAGTATTTGGGCTTGGTGATATGGAGCATGAGCTTCAGCTCCTCCCGGCAGGCGTGGCCGGACACATGCACGTCTGCATTGCGGTCATAGACCACATAGGCCCCCTTCTCAAACAGGCCGTCGATGACCTTGGAGACCCCCTTCTCGTTTCCGGGAATGGCGGAGGCGGAGATGATGACCGTGTCCCCTGCGCCGATGTTCACCTTGTGGGAGGCGTTGGCCATGCGGTATAAGCCGCTCATGGGCTCCCCCTGGCTGCCGGTGGTGATGATGCAGACCTTCTCATCCCGGTACTTCTTTACATCATCCACCTTGACGATGCGGTCATCGGGAATGTTCAGATACCCCAGGTTTCGGGAGTAGGCGACAATCTGCTCCATGCTCCTTCCGGCGAAACAGATGACCCGGTCGTGGGCGATGGCCACATCGGACACCTGCTGGAGACGATAGACGTTGCTGGCAAAGGAGGCCACAATGACTCGGCCGGAGGCGATATCAAAGTAGTGCTCGAAGGTCTTGCCAATCTCCTTTTCCGACTGGGTGTTGCCGCTGCGCTCCACGTTGGTGGAGTCCGACAGCAGGCACAGCACCCCCTTGCTGCCATAATAGGCGAGGCGGTTGATGTCGATGGGCTGACCATCCAGAGGCGTCAGGTCAATCTTAAAGTCCCCCGTGTGGAGAATCACACCCAGAGGGGTGGTGATGGCCAGGGCCACGGCGCCGGGGATGGAGTGGCTGGTCTTGATGAACTCCGCCTCAAAGCAGCCCAGGGACACCTTGTCACCCGGCTTCACCACGGTCAGGGTCCGGTTGCTCACATGCATCTCCTGAAGCTTGTGCTCGATAAGGGCCACGGTCAAGTCCGTGCCGTACACCGGGACATCGAAGTCCCTTAAAGCATAGGGCAGGGCGCCGATATGGTCCTCATGGCCGTGGGTAATCAAGAACCCCTTGAGCTTGTCCCTGTTCTCCTTGAGATAGGTCATGTCCGGTATCACCACGTCGATGCCGGGCATCTCATCATCGGGGAACGCCAGACCGCAGTCAATGACGATAATATCCTCCCCGCACTCCAACAGGGTCATGTTTTTGCCAATCTCCCCCAGGCCGCCCAGGGGAATCAGCTTCACTTTCAATTCTGATTTTCTTTTCCTCATGTTTCACTCTTTCCACTTTCATTGGGTGCTGCCGTAAAAAAACAGGTTGCCCCCAATGTTTTTATAATACTTTCGGTTGCCCCAGCCCTTTCCCATGCGCTGTGCACAGAAGAACAGCACGTTGTCCGGCAGGCTGGTGTTGCCGTTCAAGAACACATCCCAGGCCCAATCCAGCATCTTGTCCGGCACCTCCAGGGTGTCAAAATGCTTGTGGCCGATAACGGAGAACTGCCCCTTGCGAAACACCTCCCTGGCGATGTCGGTGACCCCGCCCCCAAAGCGAGGGGCCATGCACCGGTTGTAGATGACGGAGAGCACCGCCCGGGCGCTGTCCTCCTGAAAACCGCCCTCCAGCATAGCCACCCGAGCCGCCAAGAGCACCGCCTCCGGCTCCACCTCATGGATAGCGGCATAGTCCGACAGCAGGGGCAAGGCTTCCGCCTCTGCCGTCAGCTGCTTTACCTCCCTTTGATAAAGGGCTGCGGCGGCCTCCTGCCGGGCTTTGGTCTGCTTAATAAACCCCTGCAGCGGCGTGGGCACCGGCTCTTTCCTGGGCGACAAAGTGGCGCTATTAAAGGGTGTGGGCACCTCCAGGGTTACCGCCCTATGGGGCGGCGTATTGCCTCCCATAGCCGGCAGCAAAAGGCCGACGGTCAGCAAAACCAATAGTAATACTCGCTTCACGGGAACACCCCCCCTTTCGGTTTGGTATACCCTATGCAACGACCGAGCCTATATGCCCGCAGACAGGCGGGACTTGCAGGTCTTCACCTGCTCCAGGGCCCGTTGGGACAGGAACAGGTTCTTTTGCTGTTTGCCCCTAAAGCGCTGTCCCGCCGGTGCCATGATGCCGAAGGTTACATTCATGGGTTGGAAGTCCTTGCCCGCATACTCGGACACATAGTGTCCCAAGGCGCCGATGGCGGTTTGGTCCGTAAAGTCCACCGGCTCCCGGCCCAGCAGTTTTTCGTGGAGGCTCAGTGCCGCCATGAGCCCGCTGGAAGCGCTCTCCACATAGCCTTCCACACCGGTCATCTGCCCGGCAAAGCAGATAAGGGGATTACTTCTTAGGCTGTAGTCCCAGTTCAGCACCCCGGGAGAGGGTAAAAAGCTGTTGCGGTGCATGACCCCGTAGCGGACAAACTCTGCGTTTTGCAGCCCCGGAATCAGGGAGAACACCCGCTTTTGCTCCCCAAACTTCAGGTTGGTTTGGAAACCCACGATGTTGTATAGCTGCCCCTTGGCATCGTCCTGTCGAAGCTGCACCACGGCAAAGGGCATCTTCCCCTCCACCTCCAAGCCCACGGGCTTGAGAGGGCCATAGGCCAGGGTCATCTCCCCGCGCTTGGCCATGACCTCCACCGGCATACAGCCTTCAAAGACCCGGGGCGTTTCAAAGCTGTGCAGCTGAGCCGTTTCGGCTGTGATGAGGGCGTGGTAGAAGGTGAAATACTCCTCCTTCGTCATGGGGCAGTTTAGATAGTCCTCCCCCCGGCCATAGCGGGAGGCGGCAAACACCTTGGAAAAGTCCAGGGAATCCTTGGCCACAATGGGTGCCGCCGCATCATAGAAGTGCAGCGGTGCGCCTACCCGTTCCCCGATACGCTCGTACAGGGTGCCGGAGGTCAAAGGTCCCGTGGCAATGATGCAGGGCGCATCGGGAATATCCTCCACCTCACCGGGGATATAGGTCAGGTTCTTATGGGACAGGAGCTTTTTCGTCACCAGTTGGGTGAACCCCTCCCTGTCCACCGCCAGGGCGCCGCCGGCAGGAACCCGGGTTGCATCGGCGCAGGCAAGGATGAGGGAGTCCAGCGCCCGCAGCTCCTCCTTGAGCAGACCCACGGCGTTTTCCAGCCGATCCGAACGCAGGGAGTTGGAGCACACCAGCTCTGCAAAGCTGTCCCTCTGATGGGCAGGCGAATGCTTTTGGGGCTTCATCTCCCGCAAGGTCACCTGATGGCCCCGTTCACACAGCTGCCAGGCCGCCTCCGCTCCGGCCAAACCTGCGCCCACCACCGTAATATTGGCCATGGCTTATTCCTTTCCCTTTTTGGCCCGGCGAATGTAGCCGCAGGTCTTATCGCTGCAGGCCACGAAGGGGCCATTTTGGCCCATGCGCTGCACGAGCATCTTGCCGCAGTTGGGGCAGGTGCCGGGCACCGGCTTATCCCAGCTGACAAAGTCGCACTCCGGATAGCGGCTGCAGCCATAGAAATTCTTGCCCTTCTTGGTTTTGAGCTTCACGATGTCGCCGCCGCACTTGGGGCATTTTACATCCAGCTTCTCCACCAGGGGCTTGGTGTTCCGGCAGGTGGGGAAATTGGGACAGGCCAAAAACTTTCCAAAGCGGCCGGTCTTAATGACCATCATGGCCCCGCACTTGTCGCAGGGCACATCGGACACCGGGTCAGGCAGTTTCACCTTGTCGATATTGGCGCCGGCGGCATCCAATTCCTTCTCAAAGGGTCCGTAGAACTCGGAAATGACCTGCTGCCAGGGCACCTGGCCCTCCTCCACCTTGTCGAGCTTCTCCTCCATATCGGCGGTGAAAGCCACGTCCACGATGTTGCTGAAGTTATCCTTCATAAGGCTAGTAACCACAAAGCCCAGCTCCGTCGGCATAAGGGTCTTCTTTTCCCTTAACACATAGCCCCTGTCCACAATGGTGGAGATGGTGGGAGCATAGGTGGAGGGACGGCCGATGCCCTTCTCCTCCAGGGTCTTCACCAGGGTAGCCTCCGTATACCGAGCGGGGGGTTGGGTGAACTTCTGCTCCGGATGGATGGCGGAGGGCACGAAGCTGTCCCCCTCCCGAATAAGGGGCAGCTGCACCTCCTTCTCGCCCTGCTCGTCCCGACCCTCGGTATACACGGCGGTGAAGCCCGGGAACAGGGTCCGAACGCCGGTGGAGCGGAACAGGGCGCCGTTCACATCGAAGGAGACGGCGGTGGTCTCCAGCAGGCATTCGCTCATCTGGCTGGCCAGGAAGCGGTCGTAAATCAGCTTATACAGCTTAAACTGGTCGTTGGAGAGACTGCCTTTGAGAGCCTTGGGGTCATTATGCACGTCCGTGGGGCGAATGGCCTCGTGGGCGTCCTGGGCGTTGCTCCGACCCCGGTAGAAGTTGGGGTGTTCGGGGACATAGTCCTGCCCATACTCTTGGGCGATATAGGCAAGGGCTGCCGCCTGGGCCTCCCGGCTGATGCGGACGGAGTCGGTACGGATATAGGAAATCAAGCCCACAGGGCCCTTCCTGCCGATGTCCACGCCCTCATAGAGCTGCTGGGCAATCTGCATGGTCTTTTTGGCGGTGAAGTTCAGCTTCCGGGAAGCCTCCTGCTGCAGGCTGGAGGTGGTGAACGGCGGGGCGGCGTGGCGCTTCTTCTCCCCCGTCTTCACTTCGGTTGCCACAAAGGGACGGCCGGCGATGCAGGAGAGGACCCTGTCCGCATCCGCTTTGCAGGTCAGCTCCTTCATCTTATCCAGGGAGATGAACTTGGCCTCAAAGGCTTTCTTGGCCTGCAGGGTAGCGGTGATGGTCCAGTATTCCTTGGGAACGAAGTCGTTTATCTCCTGCTCCCTGTCGCAGATGATGCGGGTGGCCACGGACTGAACCCGTCCGGCGGACAAGCCTTTTCTAACCTTGGTCCAAAGGATGGGGCTAATCTTATAGCCCACCAGTCTGTCCAGCACCCGCCTTGCCTGCTGGGCATCCACCAGGTCCATGTTGATGGGCCGGGCCTTCTTGAAGGAGCCCTTGACGGCGGTGGCGGTGATTTCGTTGAACTCGATGCGGCACTTGCTGCTTTCGTCCAGCTTCAAAACCTCTGCCAGGTGCCAGGAGATAGCCTCCCCCTCCCGGTCAGGGTCGGTGGCCAGGTAGATTTTATCCGCCTTCTTGGCTTCCTTGCGGATGGTTTCCAAAACATCCTTCCGTCCCCGCAGGGCAATGTACTTGGGAGCAAAGCCATGCTCCACATCCACCCCCAGCTGGGACTTGGGCAAATCCCGGATGTGGCCCTGACTGGCCACCACCTTGTATTTGCTGCCTAAAAACTTTTCGATGGTCTTCGCCTTGGCGGGAGACTCCACAATGACTAAAGATTCAGCCATGCTATTATCCTCTATTACTCCACTATTCTGGTTTGCAGGGTATCCAGCGCATACACGCTCCCCGGCAGTTGCTTTATTATTCCCGAAATGGACAGCTCTGTCAAGGTATAAATCAGCTGGCCGATATCGGTGTCGCACCGTTCCATCAGCTCGTCGTCATTCTTTTCGCCGCTCAGGAGCGCTTTGACAATCTGCTGTTCCAGAGGGGAAAGACTGGAAAGGTTCACTTCCCTGGGCTCCGAGCTCGTGTAAGCGGCGCCGAACTCCTCCAAAATATCCGATACTTGTGTAACGAGCTTAGCTTCCCCCCGGCGAATCAGGGTGTTGGTGCCGATACTCATTCGATCCGTCACCCGGCCGGGAATGGCAAACACCTCCCTGCCCTGCTCCAGGGCCAGGTGGGCGGTGATGGAGGCGCCGCTGCGCTCCCCCGCTTCCACCACCAGCACGCCCAGGGAAAGGCCGCTGATGATGCGGTTGCGGAGGGGGAAGTTTTGGGGCAGGGGCCGGGTCTTGGGCAAAAACTCCGTCATCACACAGCCTCGTTCCGCAATGGCGGCATAGAGCTTTTCGTTGCCCTGGGGATAGACCACGTCGATGCCGCAGCCCAGCACGGCCACGGTGGGGTCCTGAGCATCCTCCACGGACAGAGCCCCCACCGCCGCATAGCCGTCAATGCCGGTGGCAAGGCCCGAAACCACGGTAGCGCCGGCGCGCACCAGCTCCCGGCCAAAGGTTTTGGCCACCTCCTTGCCGTAGTCCGTGCACCGGCGGGTGCCCACCACGGCGATGGGCAGCTGCATATCCTCGTTAAGGGTGCCCTTATAGAACAGGACCGCCGGTGGGTCATGAATCTCCTTGAGCAGGGACGGATAGCAATAGCTGGTGCTGGTGAGTACATTGATTTGGTTCTTGTCCAGCCAGCGGATGTAGCGGTCCATAAAGCCGTCGCGGGCAGCTTCCATAAGCCGCTGTTTGCCCTCCTCATCCAGCATGGTAAAACGCCCCATCTGCCCCGCGCGCACGTCCTCCCATGCCTCGTCCAGATAGTAATACTCCTCCCGAACGGCGGCGAACTGCTTATAGTTGGTACCGGTGGCATAGTGGAGCCACAGCTCCAGCCTGTCTCTTTCGTCTATCATGGTTCCTCCTGCAGAATGGGTAAGCTGCGATAGCGAATGGCTTCCATCAGGTGCTGTTCTTGAATGCTCTCGCTGCCCGCCAGGTCCGCAATGGTTCTTGCCACCTTACGCACCCGCTGATAGGCCCGGGCGGAAAGCTCCATGCGCTGGAAGGCCCGCTCCATAATGTCCCGACAGGGCTTGCTCAGTTGGCAAAATTCGTCCATCTCCCCAATGGTGAGCTGGGCATTGAGCCGGGTGCTGTCCGAACCGAACCGCTCATGCTGCCGCTGCCGGGCGGCGGTGACCCGCTGGCGGATGACTTGGGAGGACTCCCCCTCGCCCTTGCCCGTAAGCTCCTCGAAGGGCACGTCGTTCATCTCGATAAACAGGTCGATTCTATCCAGCAAGGGGCCGGAAATCTTGCGAACATAGCGGTGGATGGCGGCGGGAGAGCAGGTACAGGCCTTGGTCCGAGAACCTCTGTTGCCGCAGGGGCAGGGGTTCATGGCCGCCACCAGCATGAAGGATGCCGGGTAGGTGCAGGACTGCTTGGACCGGGACACGGTGATGACCCCGTCCTCCAGAGGCTGGCGCAGGCTTTCCAGCACATCCCTGTGAAACTCGGGGAACTCGTCTAAAAACAGCACCCCCAGGTGAGCAAGGCTGATTTCTCCCGGCAGGGCGTTGGAACCGCCGCCGGTGATGGCCACCGCCGAAGCCCCGTGATGAGGGGAGCGATAGGGACGGGCCGTCACGAGGCCCCGATGCCCCACCACGGAATGAATCTTAGTCACCTCCATACACTCCGCCATGTCCATAGGCGGCAGAATGGAGGGCATGGCCCGAGCGAGCATGGTCTTCCCGGAACCGGGGGTCCCCGCCAGCAGCAGGTTGTGCCCGCCGGCAGCGGCAATCTCCGCCGCCCGCTTGGCCGATGCCTGTCCTTTGATGTAGGAAAAATCCAGGGCGTTTTCCCCAATTTCAGGCACGACAACGGTTTGGGGCAGAGGCTCCATGCCTCCCTCCCCCTGCAAAAAGGCAATCAGGCCCCGCAGGTTGTCCACCGGGAACACCCGGGCACCTTCCACGCAAGCGGCCTCCTCGGCGTTTTCCCGGGGGACGAAGAACACCTCTTCCCCGGCCTGTCGGGCGCTGATGACCATGGGCAGCACGCCGTTGACCCCGCGCACATCCCCGTTCAGGGCCAGCTCCCCCAGATAGATAGCCCGGGTGAGGGGGGCTTGCTTTATCTTCCCCTGGGCACACAACAGCGCCAGGGCGATGGGCAAATCATAGACGCTGCCCTCCTTACGCACGTTGGCAGGGGCTAAGCTGACGGTGATTCGGGAGGGAGGCAGCAGGAAGCCGGAGTTTTTCAGCGCCGCCCGGACCCGCTCCTTGGACTCCTTTACGGCAGCGTCCGGCAAGCCCACCGTTTCATAGGCAGGAAGACCGCCGGAGATGTCCGCTTCCACCTTCACCGGGAAGCCCGTCAGGCCCGAAAGGCCAAAGCTGTTTGCCTGGGACAGCATGTCTGTTTCTCCTTCCTATACCCAGCCGTAATACAGATAGGATGCCGGCAGTACGTTCTCCAGGAACCCTGCATAGCCCATGCCGGTGGGCAGCCCCGAGATAGCCGGATACAGTAGCACAAAATACACCACCGCCAGAGAAAGCCAGGCCCATTTGAGCCAGCCAAGGCGCCGGTTCTCCCTTTCCATGAGGAACAGCAGATAGACGGTGGACAAAAGGATGAAGGGCACGGTGGCGAAAAAGTGGTACAGGAACACGCACCGGCTCACCAGCACCCAGGGCAGGTAGTTGGCCAGCACCCCCACAAAGAGGATGGGCAGCACCGCATCGCGCTTCACCTTCCCCAGCACCCATTCGAGGAACAGGCACACGGCGCCCACGGAGCTAATCCACCAGATGGCCGGGTTGCCGGTGCTGGAGATGTTGGAGATGGTGCCGTTGCCCCCAGACACATAGAACCAAACGCTCTTGAAGGTGAAGGGCCACTGGTACCAGGTGCTCTGGCACATGTGGGTGGCGGTGAGCTGGCTGTGGTAGTTGTACATATCCTTCTGATTCTTGATAAGGGTATCCCACATGTCCAGCAGGCCATAGTCCTCCTGGATGGAAGCCTGATAGCGATAGTAAGGGAAATAGGAAACAAAGTAGATGAGCCCCGGCACCAGCACAAACCAGAGGACGCACCAGAGCAAGGTGATGGATAGCTGCTGCCGATAGAGGCTCCGCCGCGCCATGGCTCCCTTATCGTGACCCTTGTAGGCGGTGAAGCCGGCACAGATTAAATGATAGAACAGCACCACAGCGAGGCCCGCCCCGGCATAGCAGCCGATCCACTTGCTGCTGCAGCCCAAGCCGAAGGCTACGCCGCAGAAGGCCAGGGGCCGCAGTTTTTCCTTCATGGGAGTGGAGAAAAAGTCCTGCCGCACATATTCATACATGAAGAAGAACATGAGCAGGATGAAAAACACCCCGTACACGTCGATGGTGGCGATGCGGGTTTGGGTAAAGTGCATGCAGTCAAAGGCCCACAGCCCCGCCGTCAAAAAGGCATAGTCCGTGCGCTTGAAGATGCGCTTGGCAAACACATACATCAGCGGCACCATGGCCACCCCGAACAGGGTTCCCATAATGCGCCAGCCGAAGGGCTTCATGCCGAAAATCAGGATGCCCAGGGCGATAATCAGCTTCCCACGGGGCGGGTGGGTCCACTCGTAGATGGACATGTTGTGGATGTTCTCATAGGCCGTGCGGGCATGATATATCTCATCGAAAATCATGCCGTTAAAATAGCTGGGCGCAGCGGGGACGGTGTCCTGCTCGTCCACCAGATAAGCAGCCGTCCCTTCAAGGGCCGTGACCGGCAGCAGCGTCCCGTTCTCAAAGAAGGCCAGCTCGTTGATCGCCACCTCCCGATTCTCCACCGTCACCTGCAGATAGCGGGCAGAGAGGCCCAGGTCCACCTGGTGCCACTTGAACATATCCCCCTGGTCCTGGGTGAAGGTGCGGCTGTCCTCCCCCTCCGTCACAAAGCGAAGGGTGCCCTGGGCGATGTTGCCGTTGACCCACAGGGAGGTTAGGTTCACCTCCTGGCCAAAGTCCAGGGTGAAGCTCTCCCCCACCTCGCCACGATAGACAGTGGTGGGAAAGCTGAGCGTGCCCAGGTTCAAAAGGGCGATGATGCCGTAAACGAGGGTGAGGCACAATAGCAGTATCCTGTCCAGCTTCACCAGCCGATGGCTTTGATATTTTTCAAACAGGTCCGACACCCGGTAGGTTTGTTGCTTCATTTTTGCAGGCCCTCCTCCACGAAGGCATACAGCCCGGTCTTTTGCTTGCTTGGTTCTTTGATGAAGACAGGTCCCAGACGCCCCTTCAAATTATGCAGCAGGTCTATGACCACATACCCAAGGTAGAGGCACTCCCCCACCTCCATGGCGGCGCACAGCCGCAGGATGGTATTGTGCTCCCGACCGCCCCGAATCACATCGATAGCCCCGCTGCTCACCACATACATGGCCATCATCTCGTTGAGGAAGGTGGAGATGGTAAACAGCAGCGCCGCAAGAAGCAGCCGCTTGTCCTTATAGCAGGCATAGGCGTACAGCAGCAGCACGAGCACCGGCACGATATACCGTTCGTGCATATAGTGACCGAAGGTGAAGATGAGGGCCATGGTGACGGCGGCGGACAGGAACACGGCGCCCTTGTCCTCCCGAAGGGTCAGACCCTGTCTTTTCTGTATCCGCCCCCGCTGCAGTAAAATCACAGCCCCGCAGAGGATGGCCAGAGCGATGGCGATGGTGCCGAATTGCCGGTAGGTGAGCACGTTGTTAATCATGTACTCCCCGGCGCGCCGCCAGTTGGCGCCGCAGAGGGCGAAGTAGTTATAGGCTTCCACGGTGGCATAGTCATAGCCGGAGGAGGCGGAGAGGAACTTTTGGACGAACCAGAAGGGGCCTTGATTGCCCATGAAGGGCAGACCGATGACGACCATGACCGCCACGGCAGAAAGGGCGGCAAGGAGCGTTTGCCCCAGGTCCTTCCAGCGCTTTTCCTCCTTCCAGGAGACGGTGAACAGGTGTACAAAGGCGAACACCGGGCCAAACATCAGAGCCTGCCATTTAATCATGACCGCCAGGCCAAAGACCGCCCCGGAGAGGATCCGCTTCCCTTTCAGGAGCGATAGGAAGGACAGGACTACCAGAAGGGTCAGGATGGAGTCAATCTGGCCCCAGGCGCCGGAGAGGAAGGACAGAGCCGGATTTAGGAACACCAGACCTCCCAGGACCAGTGCGCCGGCGTTGTTTAGGTTCCGTCTGCGGGCATAGCGCATCAGCAGCAGGGCCAGCCCTACGTCCGCCGCCGCCGCCGGAAGCATATAGAGGAAGATGCCGGCAACGGAGGCCGTGTCCACATAAAACAGGTTCAGCACCCAGGAGTAGCCCCCCAGAAACAGCATGTATCCCGGGGGATAGTCGTACCACTCCCGCCCCGGCGCCCAGTAGAAGTTGGCGGTGCCGTTGCGGGCAATATCCTGTCCCCAGGCGATAAAGCAGTTCATATCCGTATCGTGGCCCCTAAAGAGGGTGCACAGGGCCAGGCGAAGCAGAATGCCCACCACCGCCACAAAGGCAAAGCCCCAACGGCAGGTCTTCTCCTTCAGGGTCTTTTCTGTGAGCATGCGGCGATTGCGATAGATGCCAAACAGCAGCAGTACGCCAGAAAGCACTGCCGCCCAGACGATGATGGCGAAGAAGGATTTATACTGCTCCTCGCCCCTGAAGGCGTTGTCCTCGTCCTCCTCCTCGGTGCCGCCCCAGGGGGTTAGGACCTGAAAATAGCCCTCGTCCCCGGTGGCCTCCGTCAGGGTGATGCTTTGGAAACGAACGGTGCCGCTGCTCGCCTCGCTGTAGCCCCCCAGGCGCAGGGCGATGATGATTTGTGTCTGCTCCGGACGGGTTTCAAACAACAGCTGTTCTAAGGTGAAGTCGTTGGTGCCATAGAGGCTTTGGGAATAGACACAGCTCTTGTCCAGGCTGTAGTTGTCTATGGAAAGGGAAGCGCCCCGGCCCCCGGTCACCTCCTCTGTGGCGATGCGACCGGAGAGCACATAGCGGGTGCCCCCCTTCAAGGTCACCTTTTTGCACAGACGCAAATCGTCGGGAATCTGACTCACGAGGGTAACAATCCCATCCTCCCCGGAATAGGCAGTATAGGCCTCTTCATAGGAGGTGATATACCAGTCCTCCGGCAAGGCGCCAGGCTTCGCTTGCAGACTAAGGGTGGTCTCTATAGCGGAGGCGGTGCGGCTTTGGCGATACCAATAGACCCCCAGCATGACCAACAGTCCCACCACAAGTATTCCAACCAATGCGCTGATGCTCTTTTTACGCAAAATGTATCCTCCAATCCCGATGCGGGATATACTTTCTCAAATGCATGATACCACAAAGGGAGGGCACATTGCAATCCATTGTTGAAAAGGGTTCACAATGGGAAGGATTTTAGACGGGATTGTTCACATTTCTAAGGCGTTTTGTATGTGTATGATATGAAATGGGCGCAGATAGACCTCCACCACATCCATTCTGACGGGGGCATCCGGGGCCTTCGTGTGCATCAAATACCCCTGGGCGGCCCGGTACAGATACTGCTGTTTTCTCTGCCCCACCGCCTCGCGGGGCAAGCCGAAGCTGTGAGGGCCTCTGGTCTTCACCTCCACAAAGCAGAGGGTGCCGTCCATCGCCCGCGCAATGATATCGAGCTCGTAGCGACCCACCCGGTAATTTCGCTCCAGTATGCGATAGCCGTGCAGCATCAGATACCAGCCGGCCAGCCGTTCCCCCCATCGTCCCTCATTCATGGCAGAAATGACCGATAAAGCTGCGGCGATGGATGGGACAGGGACCGTATTTTTTCAGGGCTTCCATATGCTGTGCCGTGCCATAGCCCTTGTTTTTGGCAAAGCCGTATTGGGGGTACAGGGCATCCTGCTCCATCATATATCTGTCCCTTGCCTCCTTGGCCAGAATGGAGGCGGCGCCGATGGAGTAGCTTAGGGCATCCCCGTGGATAAGGGGATGCTGGCGGGCGGGAATATCCAGGCCGGAAAGAGCATCGATGAGCACGTCCGTCACCGGGAGGGCAATCTCCCCAAAGGCTTGAGCAAAGCCCAGCTTGGTAGCTTCCAGAATGTTGATTTGGTCGATAACCTCAGGAGAAATCCAGGCGGTGGAAAAGGCCAGGGCCGTCTGCTGAATCTGCTCATACAGCAGGGCGCGGCGCTTCTTGGTCACCTTCTTTGAGTCGTTGATATAGAGCAGCAGCGGTTCTTGCGGCATGACCACGCAGCCTATTACCACAGGACCCGCCAGGGGGCCGCGGCCGACCTCGTCCATGCCCGCCAGGATGGAGCCGGGGGTGTCCCAGTAGGTTCTGTCGATTTGGGTCAGCTGTCTAAGCCGCTGGAGCTCCTGTTCCATTCGGGTCATGCCTGCTCCTCCGGCACCTGGTCCAATGTCACCCGGGCAATCTTGCCGCCCCGAAACTCGTCCAAGACGATGCGGGCCGCCCGCTCTGTATCCAGTTCCCCGCCGGAAAGCAGAAAGCCCCGGCTCTGGGCCACGGCCGGGAGCAGGTCCTCTATCGCCGTTTCCAAAGTCAGCTTTTTATACCGCTGCATCAGGGCTTCGGGGCACAGGGTCATGAGCCGCTGCAGAAGGGCTGATGCCAACTCCTCCCCGTCGAGGATGTCGTCGTTCACCGTGCCAAGGAAGGCCAGAGATTGGGCCTTTTGCTGATCCTCCAGCTTGGGCCAGAGCAAGCCGGGGCTGTCCATAAGCTCTAGATACGGACCCACCTTCACCCATTGCTTGCTGCGGGTGACACCGGGGGTGTCCCCGGTCTTAGTACGATTCTCCCCGGCGATGCGGTTGATGAAGGTGGACTTGCCCACATTGGGAATGCCCACCACCATGACCCGGACCGTCTTTTTGATGCCCTTTTCCTGCAGCCGCTTCACCTTGTCGCTGACCGCCCGTTCCATCAGGGCCACGGCCTGCTTCTTCCCGGCGGCGCCGGTGGAGACCATGGGAGCGGCCAACAAGCCCCGGCGGCGGTAGTAGTCCAAAAAGCGGCGGGTGGCGTTCTCGTCCGCCAGGTCCGCCTTGTTGAGCAGGATGATGCGTTCCTTTTGGGAAAAGAGCGCGTCAAAGTCCGGGTTGCGGGAAGCCTCCGGCGCCCTGGCATCCACGATTTCCGCCACGGCATCCACCAACTTTATGTTCTCCTGGAGCATGCGCTTGGCTTTGGCCATGTGCCCCGGGTACCATTGAATAATCATACGCTATTAGATACAAAAATGCCCCGTTTGAAAGCGGGGCAAGGGTTGTTTTATTTGGTGACGATCCGCTCGCGAATCTTGGCAGCCTTGCCGGAACGCTCCCGCAGGTAGTAGAGCTTGGCCCGGCGGACCACACCGTGGCGCACCACCTCAATGCGGCCGATGCGGGGGCTGTGATAGGGGAAGGTGCGCTCCACGCCCACGCCATAGGAAATACGGCGGACGGTGAAGGACTTGCGGATGCCGCCGCCCTCCATCTTGATGACGATGCCCTCGAAGTTCTGCAGGCGCTCGTGAGTGCCTTCCACAACCTTAACGAAGACCCGGACCTGGTCGCCAATCTCCAGCTCGGGCAGATCGGTACGCAACTGTTCTTTTTCCAATTCTTTGATGATGTCGGACATTTTGATTTTCTCCTTTCGTTCATTCCAATGAGCGATACAGGCGTTCGTTTCCCCAAAGCAGGGGACAGAGGACCACCCATGGCCGCAACGGGCGTATTATACCATGGCAAAGTAGGGAATGCAAGCCCTATTTTCCCTTGTTTTCGTAGTATTTTCCAAAGGTGCCCAACAGCTCCGGTCGGTTCTGTCGGGTTTTGATGAGAGCCTGTTCCTGCCGCCAGGCGGCGATGTTGGCAGCGTGGCCGCTTAAGAGCACCTTTGGCACCGGCTGGCCCCGAAAGTCTGCCGGGCGCGTGTACTGGGGGTATTCTAAGAGGGATTTGGAGAAGCTTTCGTCCTGGGCGCTCTCCTCCCGGCCCAGGACACCGGGCACGAAGCGGCTGACACAGTCGGCAACCACCATGGCCGGAAGCTCGCCGCCGGTCAGGATATAGTCGCCGATGGAGACCTCCCCGTCCATGTACGCCATGACCCGCTCGTCCACCCCCTCATAATGGCCGCAGAGCAGGAGCAAGCGATCAAAAGCAGCCAGCTCCCTGGCCCTCTGTGTGCTAAGGAGCTTGCCTCTGGGGGTCATGAGCAGGCGGTGGGCTTCATGCTTTGGGTCCACGGCGGCTATGGCGTCGACAATGGGCTGGGCCATCATCACAAGGCCGGCGCCGCCGCCAAAGGGATAGTCGTCCGCCTTATTATGCTTGTTGTCGGACCAGGAGCGAATGTCGTGAATATGAATCTCCAGCACCCCGGCTTCCTGTGCCCGATGGAGCATGGAGGCGGAAAAGGGGCCGGAGAACATCTCTGGGAAGAGGGTAAGAAAATCAATCCGCAAAGAAGCCCACCTCCTCCAACACCTGGGCATGGAAGGTGATGGTCCCCCCGGGCAGGTCCACGCTGTGGATGACCTTTTTTAAGGCCGGCACCATCAGCTTTCCGCCGTCCACAACATACACATCGTTGGCGCCGGTAGAGAGCACATCCGTAATCTTGCCGTAGGATTTCCCGTTTGTATCCAGAACGTTCAGACCGATTAAGTCCGCAATAAAATAGGTATACTCCGGCAGCGGCGCCGCATGGGCTCTGTCCACGCAGATATAGCCGCCGCGCAGGGTTTGGGCCTGGTCCACGGTGTCAATACCCGTGAGCTTCACCACCACCGCATCGGGTCGCCTGGAAAGCACACAAAGCTGCACGGGGGTATATTGCCCGTGCAGCTCTAAATATCCTTCGGTCAGGCCCTTAAAACGCCCCACATCGTCCGTCAGCGGATCGAGCTTCACCGCCCCTTGGAGCCCATGGGGCCGGGCGATGTAGCCTACGCGCAGATACGCAATCACAGAATGTCCACCACGTACTTCTTCTGCTCGTTGACGGAGGAGGCCTTCACGATGGTGCGGATGGCCTTGGCGATACGGCCTTGCTTGCCGATGACCTTGCCCGCATCGGAGGGGTCCACGGAAAGCTGGATGACGACGGCGTCATCCTCCTCCCGCGTTTCCACCTTCACATTCTCCGGGTGGTTCACGAGGCTCTTTGCAATAAACAGTACCAGCTCGTCCATGGCTTATTCGATGGCGCCGGACTTCTTGAGCAGGGCCCGGACGGTATCCGTGGGCTGGGCGCCGTTCTTCATCCAGGCAGCGGCTTTCTCATTGTCCACCTTCAGCTCGGCAGGCTCGGTGCCGGGATTGTAGTAACCGATTTCCTCCACGAAGGCGCCATTCCGGGGAGCCCGGGAATCGGCCACGATGATACGGTAGAAGGGGGCTTTCTTGGCGCCCATGCGGCGCAGTCTGATCTTCAGCATTGTTTGTTTTCTCCTCTTTTTGCTTTTTAGGTTTGTATATCGGCAGGAGGGTTGCCCCTCCGAAACCTGCGTTATACCTGGGGGATGTAATCGAGGCACCTGCCGCCGACACCCGTGTAGGTGACGGATTTTACGGTGAGGGGCATAAGGGCGGCATCGGCGTCAAAATCATCGGGAATCTCGTCGTCCTCGAAGGAAAGCACCTCGTTGAAGGCCACTTCATAGGAATAGTCGCCGCGCTCCATATAATAGACGGTCTGCTCATCGGAAAAGTTATAGCCCATATAGCTAAAGCCTAAATCCACAAGCTCTGCTCCGGTCTTGCCCTTGTAGCTCTCTAACTCCGCCTCGCTGGGAATATTCGCAGACAGATTCGTCACCTCCACAATCGGCAAATCGGCCAGAAGGGCATGCAGCTTCTGCTCCCGTTCCTCATCAAAAAAGTCGATTTCCTCGGCCTTGGCATATATCTCGGGCGTTATCCGAGCCGCCACCCGATAGGTGGTGCCGTTGCAGTCGAACACATACAGATACCAGCTATCGTCCATACTGTAGGCACCGTCCTCCTCGATGGCATAGACATCGCTAAGCGTGGTAAAGACGGGCGCTTCGGCGGTTTGGGCGGCGGCGCTTGTGTCTGCGCTCTTGCAGGCAAAGGCACAAAGCAGCAGTACCAGGCAAAGGCAAATCAGAATGGTTTTCTTCATGCTCCTCTTTCCTCCTTACAGACCAAAGGGGAGCCGCCCCCGGCCACGCTTCAAAAACTTTTTGTTGGTCATCTGCTTCATCAGCTGCCGGCTCTGGTTGAACTGGTTCATGAGCCGATTGACCTCCTGAACGCTGGTGCCGCTGCCCCTGGCGATGCGGCGGCGGCGGCTGGCGTTGAGCAAATCCGGGTTGGACCTTTCGGCCCGGGTCATGGACTGGATGATGGCCTTGGTGCGGGCCATGGCCTTTTCGTCAATCTGAATGTCCCCCAGCTTGCTGGCCCCGGGAATCATCTTGAGCATGTCCTCCATGGAGCCCATGTTCTGCATCTGCTCCATCTGCTCTAAAAAGTCGTTGAGGTCGAAGGATGCGGTACGCATCTTCTTCTCCATCTCCACGGCCTTCTTCTCGTCGAAAGCCTGCTGAGCCTTTTCGATGAGGGTGAGCACGTCTCCCATGCCCAGGATACGGGAAGCCATTCTGTCGGGATGGAAGGGCTCGATATCCGTCAGCTTCTCGCCGGTTCCGGCAAACTTGATGGGTTTTCCGGTCACCGCCTTGACGGATAGCGCCGCACCGCCCCGGGTATCGCCGTCCAGCTTGGTAAGGATGACACCCGTCAGCGGCACCGCCTCATGGAAGGCTTTGGCGGCGTTGACCGCATCCTGACCGGTCATGGCGTCGATAACCAGCAGCACTTCGGCAGGGTTCAGGCTGTCCCGGAGCTTCTTTAGCTCCTCCATCATGCCCTCGTCCACATGCAGACGACCGGCGGTATCCACGATGAGCACATCATAAAAGTTGCGCCGGGCGTATTCCACCGCCTCTGCGGCCACCTGCACCGGGTCGGTCTGTCCCTTCTCGAAGACGGGAACCCCCACCTTCTCCCCCACCACCTGTAGCTGCTCGATAGCGGCGGGACGGTAGATATCGCAGGCGCAGAGCAGGGGGTTCTTGCTGTACTGTTTTTTGAGCAGCAGGGCCAGTTTTCCACACATGGTGGTTTTGCCGGCGCCCTGCAGACCCGCCATAAGGATGATGGCGGGTTTGGTGGAGCCAAAGTCCAGCCGGGCGTTGGTGGCGCCCATCAAAGCCGTCATTTCCTCGTTGACGATTTTGATAATCTGCTGTCCGGGGGTCAGGCTTTCCAGCACATCGCTGCCCACGGCCCGGTCGGTGACCTTCTTGACAAAGTCCTTCACCACCAGGTAGTTTACATCCGCTTGCAGCAGCACCAGGCGGATTTCCCGCATGGCGTCCTTCACGTCCTTCTCAGACAGACGCCCCCGGCCCGTCAGCTTCTTGAATATGTTTTGGAGGCCGCCCGAGATTCCTTCAAAGGCCATGATGCTTTACTCCTCCCAAACGTTCTCTATGGTGTCTAGACCCATGTTCAGCAGTTCCTTTTCCCTGTCGGTCACATGGCTTTCCTTGATGAGGGTTCGCATGGCGGCCATGAGCCGCTCCTGCCGGTTGAACTTTTCCACCAGCTTCAGCTCCTGCTCATAGGCCCTGAGCTGTTCCTCCCCCCGCTTCAAGGCATCCCGGACCCCCTGGCGGGAGATGCCCTCCCGCTCGGCGATTTCGGAAAGGGAGCAATTCTCGTTGGCATACTGCTCCACGACCGCCCGCTGCTTTTGGGTCAGGAGCATGCCGTACCAATCCAGCAGCTCCCCGAGTTCAATCAACTTATCCATGCATAACCTCTAAAAAAGCTGTAAAGCATTTTTACTTTACAGCTTGAACAGTATACCCTATGTTCCTTCCCTTGTCAATAGGGGATTTACACGGTCTTAATAACCTCCCGGGGCAGGGCGGGAAGGCCCTCCAGGCTGTTTAGGTCAAACTTATGCAAGAAGGTGTCCGTGGTCTTGAGCAGCATGGGCCGACCGGGCACATCCTTTCGTCCGGCAACCTCTATGAGATTGAGCTTCAGCAGCCGTTCCACGGCGTATTCGCAGCGAACGCCCCGAATCTCCTCAATCTCCCCCCGGGTGACGGGCTGCCGATAGGCGATGATGGCCAGGGTTTCGAGCATGGAGTTACTCAGGCTCTTATGCTGCAGGGGGGTGAGCACCGCCTCCACCGCCTCGGCATTTTCGGGGGCGGTGGTAAGCTGAGCCGTGTCCCCGGTGCAAAAGAGGCGAAGGCCCCTGCCCTCCGATTCATAGGCAAGGGACAGCTCAGCCAGGGCCTGCTTGAGTTCCCCATCGGTCACCATGAGGCCCCGGGCAAGCTCTGCTAGCGGCACCGGCTCTCCGGCCACAAACAGTATGCTTTCCAGCTTGGATGTGATTCTGTCCATATGTTACTCCCCGGAGGAAAGGGTCTCCTCCTCGTCCATATATATGGTGTCCTCCCCGTCCTCCAAAAGATGGCGCATGTGGATGCGGATGGGGGCGAAGGTGTCCCCCTGGGTGATGTGAACCTCCCCCCGGTTCATCATCTCCAGCACCGCCATGAAGGTGACCACCACCTCCATGCGGCTGGGTCGGGGGCTAAGGAGCTCTGCAAAGGTGACATGCTCCCTTTCTTGCAGCCTTTTTCGAATGAAGCCGGAGCGTTCGCGAACCGTGAAGCTGTCCTGACGGACCCGATGCTCCCGAATCTGGTTCTCCTGCTCATCCCTGGCCCCCTCGAGCGCCAGCAGGAAGGCCCGCAACAGCCCCTCCACCGTGGTGTCCTTTAACTCCGCCTCCTCCTTGGGCGGCGGCAGTTCCTCCGGCAGCCGGGAGAACCGAAGCCGGGCCTGCTGGTAGAGGTCGCTCAGCTCCTCCCCGGCGGCCTTGTACATCTTATACTCCTTCAGGCGGCGGATGAAGGCCTCCTCCGGGTCCTCCTGCTCCCCTTCCTCCAGGGGAACGGGCCGGGGCAGCAGGTGCCGGGACTTAAGGTACACGAGCTGGGCCGCCACGGTGAGAAAGTCGCTGGCGGCGTCCATCTCCTCCTCGGTCAGCTCCTGCATGTACTCCAGATACGAAGCCGTAATCTCGGACACGAAGATGTCCTCTATGCTGACTTCCGCCTTCTCAATCAGGTGGAGCAGCAGATCAAGAGGTCCCTCAAAGTCATGAATATGTACCCGATAGACGTCCATGCGTTAGAGCACCAGCAGCTTACTGATGGCGGAGAACACCAGGTTTTGCGCCCAGGAGATGGGATAATCCAGAATCCCAATCCACAATAGGGCCAGCAGAATGTACTGCCCGTACCGGTTGAGAAAGGCGAAAACCTTATAAGGCACCTTCCGGGCCAGCAGCACCTCTGCCACCCGACTGCCGTCCAGCGGCGGCAGGGGGATGAGGTTGAAGATGATCAGCGTGGTGTTGATGCCGATGAGGTTGAGGAGGATATAATAGAAGCCATCGTTGTAGATAAGGGCCGGGTTCAGGCGAACCAGCGCCACAAACAGGGCGGAGAATACCACCACCTGCAATAGGTTCATGGCGACCCCCGCCAGGGAGACGATGACATAATCCCGGCGAAAGCTCTTGAAATTGCGAGGGTTGATGGGCACGGGCTTCGCCCAGCCGAAGCCCAGGAACAGCAGGCACAGGGTGCCCAGCACATCAAAGTGGTCCAGGGGGTTCAGGCTCAGCCGCCCCAGGTTCCGGGCCGTGTGGTCGCCGCAGCGAAGGGCCGCATAGGCATGGCCCCACTCGTGCAGGGTCAAGCCCAGCAAGAGGGCGGGCAGCATATACAGCAGCTGCAGGGGATTTTGTAGATAATACTGGATTCTGCTCATGGGCATAGTATACCCCAGGCCCGCCCCCTTTGGCAAGCCCCGGGCCTATTGGTTTTTTCTCAGATACCGCCAGGCGATGCGGCAGAAGATGTCCCTAAAGGTGTTGGACACCACGTCCACGGCCGGATACAGGGGGATGGAGCGAACCTCCTCCCCTCCAAGCACAAACACCGCCGAACCCACCTTCTCCTCCGCAAAGAGGGGGGCAGTCAAAACCTCCGGCAGTTCCAGCCGGCGCTCCACCTTCCCCTGGTCCTTATTCAGAAGCAGCGACACATCCTCATGGGCCACCAGGTCCACCGTCTCCCTGTCCCCATAGATAACGGGCCAGTCCGCCGCCAGTATCTCCCCCTCCTTGCTAAGCCGCACCGGGGCATAGGCGGCAAAGGCATAGTCAAACAGGGTGGCGGCGGCAGAGAACCTGTCTTCGCTGGTCTTTGCGCCCATGATGGAAGCCACATAGCAGGCCTCCCCCCGACGCACGGCAAAGATGCCGCAATAGCCCTCCTCCTTTTGGGAACCGGTGAGCAGCCCGAAACAGCCGTTATAGCTGCGAATCAGGCGGTTGGCGTTCACGAGTTCCGTCTCCCGGCCGCCGGTATGGATGATGCGGTCCATGTACTGGCCGCACCAGGCGCAAAAATGGGGGCTGTCCATGGCGGCCACGGCCAGGGCGCACAGTTCCCGAGGGGAAAAGCCGGTGCCGGTGCCCAGGCAGTCATTGAGCTCCTTGTCGATGCCCAGCTCCCGGAGGGTGACCTGGATGTTGTTGAGGAACACGCTTTCCGAGCCGAAGGCGTTCTCCCCCAGGGCCACGATGGCATCCCCGGCGGAAATCATCACCGCCGCCTTCAACAGTTCCCCGGCGGCAATCTGCTCCCCCGATTCCAAAAAGGCCGTGGGCCCGGTTATCTTTGCAGCCCGAGAGGACACCTGCATGGAGGCACTTTCGGCAATGACTCCGTTATCAAAGGCCCGGCAAAGGGTGACAAGGGCCGGGAGCTTTCTTAGGCCCGCCGCCGGCAGCTCCTTCTCCCCCTGCCGCTCCAACAGGGGCTCCGGATGCCCCGGGAGCAGGAGGCAGTAGGCGGGCACGTTCATGTCCACCGGGTCCACCCCCTCCCCAAAGGCGAGGCAGGGAATCAGCAGCAAAATCACCAGAAAACCGGATAAAAAACGACGCACAGGCAGTTCCTCCTTTTCAGGATAAGCCTATGCGCCAACGCTTCGCTTCAGTCCATCGAAAGCCGTCGTTTTCGATGGACTGGACCGCTGCGGCGGGGTGCTCCGCTTTACTTCAGGATATCCTTCAGGAAGGAGGTCCCGGCGTGCCAGGGGGTGCCGGTGAGATAGTCATAGATGGTGGCGGCGATGTCCGCAAAGCTCTTGCGGACCCCCAGGTCCACCCCCGCTTTCACGGGCGCGCCGGTGACCAGCAGGGGGATATGCTCCCGGGTGTGATCCGTGCCGTGATGGGTGGGGTCGCAGCCATGGTCGGCGGTGATAAAGAGGATATCCTCCGGTCCCATGAGGGACAGAATATCCGGCAGCTGTTCGTCGAAGCGTTCGAGGGCCTTGGCGTAGCCCTCCACATCCCGGCGGTGGCCATAGAGCGTGTCAAAGTCCACCAGGTTGGTGAAGATGAAGCTGCCGGTGCCCTCCTTTATGAACCGTTCCGTGGCGGCAACGCCGGTTTCGTTGTTCTTGGTGTGGTCCACGATGTCGATGCCCCGGTGGCAGAAGATGTCCTCAATCTTGCCCACGGCCACCACGGGCAGGCCCTGATTGTGCAGACCGTCCAAAATGGTGTCCTCGAAGGGGGGAATGGCGTAGTCCTTGCGGTTCTCCGTGCGGACATAGTGACCGTCCTTCTTTACAAAGGGACGGGCGATGACCCGGCCCACCAGGTATTCGCCCTGCAGCATCTCACGCGCTATCTCGCAGATGCGATACAGTTCCTGCAGGGGGATGACCTCCTCTGAAGCCGCCACCTGAAAGACGCTGTCTGCAGAGGTATATACGATGGGCTTGCCGGTTCTGACGTGCTCGTCCCCCAGGCGCTCGATAATCTCGGTGCCGCTGGCCACCTCGTTGCC
Organism: Clostridia bacterium; assembly: GCA_017451295.1. GTDB lineage: Bacteria > Bacillota > Clostridia > Christensenellales > CAG-138 > RUG472. The sequence goes on along the minus strand of JAFSPW010000057.1, from coordinate 50,484 downwards.
CAGGGTGCCCCGGCCGATTTTGGCTTCAAACTCCTCCATGAGGGCCTTGGGGAAGCCGTTGGGGAAGGTCTTAAAGGCGGTCTTTTGAATGAGCCCGGCCATCTCCCAATGGCCGCAGGTGGTGTCCTTGGCGTGGGTCACCTCCATGCACTTGCCAAAAGCGCCTTCGGGGGTACCGGGGCACTTGGGCAGGGTGCTGCCCTGAATGTGACCAATGCCCAGCCGGCTCATGTTGGGAATCGTAAGGGGATGACGCTCATGAATATGGCCCAGGGTGTTGGCACCCGCATCGGTAAACTCCGCCGCATCGGGCAGCTCTCCGATGCCAACGCTGTCCAGAACGATAAGAATGGCTCGCTTGCTCATTGACTGGCTCCTTCTGCTTGTATTTGCCTACAGTATACCAGTTTCCTCCCGGAAAGGCAACCGTTCCCGGGCAATATTCAAATCGGTCTGCAAACCGGTCACGGGCAGGTTTATCTCCATAATCTCCCGCATAAAGGCCGCCTTGCCCGTATCATAGGGCAGGAGCATCTTCACATGCTCGAACAGGGCAAAGAGAAACTCGCCGTTGGTGGGCATGCCCTTCTTGTCCTGGAGGCTGTAGCCAAAGTATTGGCGCTGAACCGACTTGTCCGCCCGATGCCAGCAGCTTTCCACCCCATGGCGCATGGCTCTGTCCACCATCACCGGGGAGGAACCGTGGCGCTGGGCCAGGGCCGGGTACAGCTGATTCATGAGCTTGGTCCGGGAGGGATGGACCTTTTGGGCCAGAATCCCGATGGCATCGGAGAAGTAGGCAAAGGCCAGCAGATGCCGCTGGACCCCCAGGGCATCCAGGGAGCATTGGGCCTGGAAGCAAAACCACTCGCTGCGGCCTCCGTTGGTCTGCTGCCCGCCAAGCAGCAGAACGATGCGCCGCAGCACCAGTTCCAAAGAGAGGGGCTTGTAGAACACATAGGTGACAAGGTGATCTATCTCCACGGGCAGCGGGCGGCCCGGTTCCATCAAAAGAAAGAGCGGCGTTCGGTTCAGCCTAAGGTCGCTAACGGCGCTCCTGTCGAGGCGCGACAAACAGGCTTCCTCCGCTAAAGCAAAGACGGTGCCAGGCAAAATCCGGCCAGAGGCTGCGATGCCGAGTCCCTCGCAAAAAGCGGCGGCGGTACTGCGGTTTTGTGACTGCAGCAGCAAGCAGGCGGTTATGGGATCTGTGTTCACTTCTTTGCCTCCTCGGTCTCCTCCTCCGGGGCCTGGGCGCTAAGGCGCATCCGCACCCGATCGGCCACCATGTGGATGAAGGCGGAGTTGGAAGGGGTGTCCCGATGGGCTTCCACCGTATAGCCGAAGTAGGTTTGGATGGTGTTGATATCCGCCCGCATCCAGGCGCATTCAATGGCGTGGCGCATGGCATGCTCCGCCATGGAGACGGAGGTACCGCACAGCCGGGCAGCAGCCGGATAGATGTCCTTCATGACCGAAAGGCGAGCGGGCTGCTCGGCGCAGTTTACGAGCTTAATGGCTTCGCGCAACAGGTGATACCCCTGCAGATGGGGCGGCACGCCGAGCTTAAACAGGGTTTGGGTCACCACAAAATCGAGATACCCATAGTCCGGATTCACGAGCCGCTCCTCCCCCTTGCAAAGGAACAGGATGCGGGTGGCCGTCTGCTCCGGATCAAGGGGTTTGAAAAAGCAATAGACGATGTGCTCCCCCAGACTTTCCAGAATTAGGCCCTTGGCCTTTTGGGTCATGACCAGAATGAGCGGTCGCTTCAGAAGCGGCAAGGCCTCCACGGCTTCCACAATCTCCAGCCCGTCGATGCCCGGCAGCTCCAAATCGATAACCAGAATATCCGCCGGTTCCTCCATGTAGGTCTCCAGCAATTCCCGGCCATCGTGCAAAGGCGGCAAAACACGAAACTGTTTCTTGCGTAGCAGGGCGGCAAAAAGGGCCTCCGTTGTTTCCTCGTCGGCGCTGACGATGCGAAGAGTCTTCATGTGCTTTTTCTCTCTTTCTGAATTGTTATTTATGTGAATATATGTGGGGCACGCTTTGTTGTGCCTGCTGTCATACTAACGATATTTTCACAAAATTACAATATGCATTTATGGTGAAAAAGCCGGAAAAGCCATGAACAAATTGTAAATATGCCGGAATTTTCCGGTATTTATAATACTTCCGGAATTTTTCCGGAATTTCCGCTATTTTTGAATCAGTTTTTCATACATCCAGCGGGCGTATATGCAGTAGCCCCTTTTGGGCTCGTTGACAAACACATGGGTCACCACCCCCACCAGATACCCGTCCTGAACGATGGGGCTGCCGCTCATGCCCGGCACAATGCCGCCGGTGAGGGAAATTAGGTCCGTATCCGTCACCTCTATCATCATGCCCTGCACCTCGGGGGAGCTTTGGACCTTGGTGCGGATTATGCGGCAGTCATAGGCCCGCCAGGTACCGGCTGCATCGCTGTAGAGGGTGGCGGCACCTGTATGCACTTGCTCGGGTTCCCCCAGGGGCAGAGCGGGGCCGAAGATGTCTTGACCGGGCCGCAGCTCTCCCGCCACGCCGAAGTCACCGTTGCTGTCGATGGAGCCCATGGCCTCAGACTCAGCGGAGGAAAAAGCTCCGGTCAGCTCCCCCACCCGACCGTTCTTTGCCGCCACCACCGGGCCAAGCTCCACGGGGGTGATAAAGCCCCGGCCGGCGCAGAGGTTCACCCCCGTATCAAGGTCCGTTATCCCATGCCCGAGGGCGCAAAACCGCTTGCCCTCAGAGAAGGACAGGGTGCCGATGCCGGAGGTGCTTTCCCGGACCCAGGCTCCGAGCTTCATTTGCCCGCTCTTTGCCTCCCGAACCGGGCGCAAGGATAGGGACAGCTCCTGCCCGCCCCGTTCCACACGCAGGGTTGCCCCCTGCCCAGCGTGCAGCAGGGTACTTAGCTGCTTTACCCCGGTCACGGCTTGTCCATCCACCGCCAGGATAACATCCCCCTGGCGAAGACCGGCGGCGGAAGCGGGGCTTTGGGCACCGGTGTCCGTGTCCACGGTGGCAAGGCCCACCACCTGAACCCCCTTGGTGTATAGGACCATGCCCACGGCTCTGCCGCCGACACGGACTTGAGGCGAGGCGGTGACGGTCCGCACCGCCCTGAGGGGCAATATGCCCCAGAGGGCGTATACCTGCCGGGGCGGGGTCAACTGCTCCGCCCGCTGCTCCCCCACCAATGCCGCCTGCTCCCGCCGGGAAACGCCCATGGCCTGCACATAGGTATCGGGGCTCACCGCCTCCGGCAGCGCCCGCAGAGCCGCCGTGCCCGGTGATGCATACCAGAAAAACAGCAGGGCCGTCAGCCCCGCTGCCATGCTTCTTCTTACCCTTTTCTTCATGGGAACAGTGTGCCCCAAAAGAAAGGGAAGTATACGGTTTATTTGGCTTGCTGGATGCCGTTGTTGTCGATGGAGGTCTCTCCCAAGAGGAGCAGGTCGCTGACGGTGACGAAGGTATAGCCCTGCTGCTGGCAGGTTTCGATGAGCACCGGCAAATAGGTTTCAATCTTATAGCCGTTGTTGTGGCAAAGGATGATGTCCCCGCTTTGCAGCTTTTGCAGGACCCCGTCCAAAATGGTCTGGGCGCTGCGGCTTTCCTTCCAGTCCACCGTGTCCCGGGACCACTGAATCACCTGATAGCCGGCCTCACGGGCGGCGCGAATCACCGTGTCGTTATACTCCCCAAAGGGCGGGCGAAAGAGCGTGCTGCGCTGACCCGTCAGCTCTTCCACCATATCATCGAGCTCCCGAAGTTCATTCTGGATGGCGATGGTATCGAGGCGATTCATGTGCGGATGGGTCAGGCTGTGGTTGCCGATTTCATGGCCCCGGGCGGCAATCTCCTTCACAAAGTCGGGATACTGCTTCACCCACACGCCGCAGAGGAAGAAGGTGGCCTTGATGCCGTATTTGTCCAGGGTGTCCAGGATGAAGGGGGTCTTATCCGCATCCCAGGCGGCGTCGATGGTGAGGGCGATGTGCTTATCCTCCCGCCCTACGGCGTACACCGGCAGCTCCCGCCCCAGCATAGGCAGGACATTGAGCTCATAGTTGTCCACCTGGACCATGGCGGCGGCAGTCTCAGCTTCGGCCTTTGTATTATGCCGCACCAGCAGAAAGATGGCTCCCGCCATTAGCAGCAGCAGCACTGCCCCCGTGAGAAGGGATTTTTTGGTAACCACGATAATCGGCATGTTGCACCTCCCAGATGTTTGGTACAACCTATGACCAAGCGGCTGCACATATTCATAAAAAGAGCACCGGAAGACCCCGGTGCTCTCTCTGCGTTCCTGATTCTTACTGAAACCTGGTGACATCCTGCCGGTCCAGCCACTTTGTGGCGGCGGCGCAGGCGGCTTTGAGACCCTCGGGCCTAAAGGGGTCCGTAAGCCCGGCCGAGAGGACCAGCTCCCGATAGGTCTTGGTGCCCGCCAGCCGAACAAGGCCATAGTACCGCTGCCAGGCGGCGGCTCTGTCCTCCTGCATCAGGGCCCAGAACTGCAGGGCCACGGACTGGGCCAGGCAGTAGTCTATATAATAGAAGGGCATGCCATAGATATGGCTCTGCCGCTGCCAGGCTCTCCCTTCGCCCCAGAAGGGCATATCGAGCTTAATCCAGGGCATATAGATAGCGGTCAGCTCCGCCCACTTCTCATGGCGCTTTTCAGGGGTCAGGTCCGGCTGCTCATAGACGATGTGCTGGAAGTGGTCCACCATGGCGCCGTAGGGCAAAAAGGTGATGGCGCCCATCAGGTGGGAATAGCGGTACTTGTCCGCCTCGGGGCCGAAGAACGCCTCCGCCCAGGGCCAGGCGAAGAACTCCATGCTCATGGAGTGAATCTCGCAGCTTTCCATGGTGGGGCTTTGGTTCTCCGGGGGGAAGATGTCCCGGGCGGTATAGCCGGCAAAGGCGTGGCCGCCCTCGTGGGTCAACACCTCCACATCCCCCTGGGTGCCGTTGAAGTTGGCGAAGATGAAGGGACAGTGATAGTCCGGAATATCGGTGCAGTAGCCGCCGCCGGCCTTGCCCTTGCGGCTGAGCACATCCATGAGCTGGTTCTCGAACATACCGTCGATAAAGGCGGAGGTTTCGGGGGAGAGCTCATGGTAGAACTTCTTGCCGGCGGCCAGAATATCCTCCGCCGTGCCCTGGGGCTTGGGGTTGCCGGAGAGGAAGCGGGGGGTCGTGTCCGCATAGCTTAAGGGATAGGGACGATGCAGGCGCTCTGCCTGCTGGCGATAGAGCCGGTCCGCCACGGGGACCACATAGTCCACGATGGCCTGGCGGAAGGCCTGCACATCCTCCTTGGTGTAGCAGTTGCGCTCCATGCGGTCGTACCCCAGGGGGATATAGTTCTCATAGCCCATCTGGCGGCCCATCTTGGTTCTCAGCTTCACCAAACCGTCATAGATGTCGTCGAGCTCCTGCCGGTGCTCGGTATAAAAGCCCGCCGCAGCCAGCCAGGCCTTTTTACGCATCATAGGGTCGGTACTCTGCTGATAGGGCCCGAGCTGCACCAGGGTCAATACCTCCCCTTCAAAGGGAATCTGGGCGGAGGCGATGAGCTTTTCATAGGCGGTGGTCAGCTTGTTCTCCTCCTGCATAGAGGGAATGAGCTCCGCTGAGAAGGAGCGCAGGCGGATGCTGATGTTGGTGAACATCAGCGAGCCGTATTTGCTTTCAAACTCCTTTTGGCAGGGGCAGGCAGCCAAGGCCCCATACACGGTCTGCTGCAGCTGCTCAAGCTCGGGCATGGTCTCGTCCAGATACTCCTGCTCGGCGGCATAGAAGGCATCCTCCGTGTTGATGGAGTGGCGGATGTAGCAAAGGCTCACCGCCGTCTGCACGCCGGAGAAAATCTTTTCGAGGGCCACAAAAGCCCCATCCGCCGTGGAGAAATCTGTCGATTGCAGCAGCTCGAGCTGTTCGGCAATCTGTTCTTCCAACAGATCCTTGTCCGGGCGAATATAGGGCATGTCCGAAAACCGCATGGCACACCTCCAAGTGGGGATAGTCACTACAGTATACAATATAAAACGGACAAAGACAAGCGTTGAAATTATTGTCGGCTGTGGTATAATGGGGGCTAATTTGGGGAGGAATTGTATATGAAAATCGGTTTTGACCATGAACAGTACGTTCGCATGCAGTCGGAACACATTCGCCAGCGCATCGCTTCCTTCGGAGGCAAGCTGTACCTGGAATTCGGCGGCAAGCTCTTTGACGATTATCACGCATCCCGGGTGCTGCCGGGGTTCCAGCCGGACAGCAAGATGCAGATGCTCCGTTCCCTTAAGGACCAGGTGGAGATTATCATCGTCATCAACGCTTCGGACATTGAAAAGAACAAGGTCCGGGGGGATTTGGGCATCACCTATGACCAGGATGTGCTGCGGCTTATCGATGTGTTTCGGGACTTTGGGCTCTATGTGGGCAGCGTGGTCATCACCCGGTATGCCCGGCAGCCGGCGGCGGTGAACTTCTCCAACCGCCTGGAAGCCCTGGGGGTAAAGTGCTACCACCACTATTCCATTCCCGGATACCCGGCGGATGCACAGCTGATTATGAGCGATCAGGGCTGCGGCAAGAACGACTATGTGGAGACCTCCCGCCCCCTGGTGGTGGTGACCGCCCCGGGTCCCGGCAGCGGCAAGATGGCCACCTGCATCTCCCAGCTCTATCACGAGAACCTGCGGGGCGTAAAGGCCGGGTATGCTAAGTTTGAAACCTTCCCCATCTGGAATCTGCCCCTCAATCACCCGGTGAACCTTGCCTATGAGGCCGCCACCACGGATTTGAACGATGTGAACATGGTGGACCCCTTCCACCTGGATGCCTATGGGCAAATCGCCGTGAACTACAACCGGGATATCGAAATCTTTCCCGTACTCAACGCCATGTTCGAGCAGATTTACGGGCAGTCCCCCTATAAGTCCCCCACGGATATGGGCGTGAACATGGTGGGCTTCTGCATCTTTGATGACGATGCCGTCCGCTATGAAGCCCAGCAGGAGATTATCCGCCGCTACTTTGCCGCCCAGATGAGCAAGAAGCAGGGGCTCATGTCCGCAGAGGAAGCGGACAAGCTCCGCATTTTAATGAAACAGGCGGGGCTGACCCCCGAGAATCGCTCCGTGGTGGTGCCGGCCCTCAGGCGGGCCGAGGAGGGCGAAGGTCCTGCCGCCGCCATCGAGCTAAACGACGGCCGGATTGTGACCGGCGGGTCCTCGCCTTTGCTTGGCGCCGCCTCCGCCATGCTGCTCAACGCCCTCAAGGAGCTGGCGGGGATTCCCCATGAGATGCGGATTATCTCGCCGGTGATTATCGAGCCTATCCAGCATCTGAAGGTGGACCATCTGGGGAACCGGAACCCAAGGCTGCACACGGATGAAATCCTGCTGGCCCTGTCCATCAGCGCCGCCACCAACCCCACGGCGGAGCTGGCGATGGAGCAGCTCAACGCCCTCAAGGGCTGCGAGATGCACTCCACCGTCATTCTGGCGGAGGTGGATTTGAAGCTCCTTCGCAAGCTGGGCATCCATGTGACCTGCGAGCCCGTGTACCAGACCAAGAAGCTGTATCACAAATAAGGCAGCCGAAAAACGGCTTGCCTACCCAGGTGTGACAGTCGTGACAGTCAATACATAAAACTAGTATAGGGCGTTTTTTAATTTTTAATCTAAAATAGTTTTTAGAAACGACTGTCACGACTGTCACACATCACAGACAGCCGAAAAACGGCTTGCCTGCCCCAGGTGTGACGGCCGTGACGGCCAATACATAAAACTAGTATAGGGCGTTTTTTAATTTTTAATCTAAAATAGTTTTAGGAAATGCCCGTCACGCCCGTCACACATCACAGACAGAAGGAAACAAAGGGGCCAAAAAGCCCCTTTTGTTTTAGCCGTTCAGGAGGAAGACCATTAGATTCAGATACCCGGCGAACAGGAGCCACAGGGCATAGGGTATCTGCAGCAGGGCGGCGGTTCTGGAGAGGGGGCCATAGCGCACCACGGTGCCCACAGCCACCGCCAGCATGACTAGCAGCACCACAAACGCAGCGAGTCGCAGCCCCAGGGCAAAGAAGAGCACCGTCCAAAGGAAGTTCAGCACCAGCGCCGCCCCAAAGAGCAGATGCTGCTCCTTTATCCCCCGGGGCGGGGCGATGTACACCATGGCCGCCGAGACCCCCAGAAGGATATACAGGATGGACCAGACGATGGAGAACACCACCGGCGGCGGGGTCAGGGGCGCTTGCTGCAGGTTTTGGAAGGCGCGCATACCGTCCATGGACACCAGGGTGGCCACACCCCCTACCAGCAGGGACAACAGGATGCAGATGGCATAGGGCCAAAAGTTGTTTTTCTTTTCCATGGGCATAGTCTACGCCGTTTGGGCCGTCCCTATGCTGCCTTGACGGGGCTAAGGGGCCGTGCTATAGTCTTTTCATGAAAAAAAGTCAGAAAGCGGCATATATCCTCCTCCAATGGAGCTGGGGCCTGGTGCAGAGCCTTCTGGGGCTGGGGCTGCTGGTTCTGTACCGCCGGTGTCGGCGGCGATGGATGGGCGGCGCCCTGGCCGTCTTCCATGACGGCAAATGGGGCGGCGTCTCCCTGGGGATGTTCCTCTTCGTGCCCGAGGGGCTAGATAAGGAGAAAGAAACCCGGCTGCTGATGCATGAATACGGGCACAGCAGGCAGTCGTTGCTGCTCGGGCCTTTGTACCTTCCTCTTGTGGGGCTCCCCTCCTTCCTCTGGGCCAACCTGCCCGCCCTGGTGCGCTATCGCCGGCGGCGAGGCATTGGGTACTATGACCGATACCCGGAGAACTGGGCGGACCGTTTGGGGCAAAAATATGGGGAAAAAGCGGCAAAAGCCCTTGACAGCGGGCAAAACCGCCGCTATAATGTTCATGCTTAAGCAGAGGCGCCCGCCTCTCACCTGCCGATGTAGTGAATCAGGCACGGTCTGATGGGAATCATTCTTGTGGTGGGCGCAGATGCGTCCGCCATTTTTTATAGGAGGTGTCCAGTCATCGCTACACAAGAACTGCCTATCAATGAGCAAATCCGGGATCCGGAAGTTCGCCTGATTGACGAAAACGGCGTACAGCTGGGAATCATGGATGTCCGGGCCGCCCAGCGTCTGGCCGACGAGCGGGAGCTGGATTTGGTCAAGCTCTCCAGCACCACGCCCCCCACCTGCAAGCTCATGGACTACAGCAAGCATCGCTACGACATGATGAAGCGGGAGAAGGAGCAGCGCAAGAACCAGAAGGTCATCGAAATCAAGGAGATTCGCCTCTCCGCCACCATCGACCAGCACGACATGGAAGTGAAGGCCAAGGCCTGCACCCGGTTTTTGCAGGACGGCAACAAGGTGAAGGTGAGCATCCGTTTCAGGGGCCGCCAAATCACCCGGGGCGATATCGGCGCAGATGTTATGACCACCTTCTATAACATGGTTTCCGATGTAGCCAGTCAGGAAAGACCCCCCAAGCAGGAAGGCAGAAACATGTATATGGTTCTGGCACCGAAGAATTAAAATCTCAACAGGAGGAAAGAACATGCCAAAGATCAAGACCCATCGGGGTGCGGCAAAGCGTTTTGATGTGACCAAGTCCGGCAAAATCAAGCGCGGCAAGGCTTACAAGAGCCACATTCTCACCAAAAAGACCACCAAGAGGCTTCGCGGCCTGCGCCAGACCGGCTATATCGCCGAGGAAGAGCAGAAGAAGATTCGCGAGCTGATTCCCTATAAGTAAGGAGAGATGAACCATGGCAAGAATTAAGAGAAGCGTAAATTCCGTTAAGAAGCGCCGCAAGGTGCTGCGCCTGGCTAAAGGGTACTTCGGTGCCAAGTCCAAGCAGTATAGGGCTGCCTCCCAGCAGGTGATGAAGTCCATGGCCTATGCTTTCGTGGGCCGCAAGAACAAGAAGCGTGAGTATCGCCGCCTGTGGATTGCCCGTATCAACGCCGGTGCCCGGCTGTGCGGCACCAACTACTCCAACCTCATCAACGGCCTGAAGCTGGCTGGTGTGGAAGTGAATAGGAAGGTCCTATCTGACCTCGCCGTCACCGATATGGCCGCTTTCAAGGCCCTGGTGGACACCGCCCTGGCCGCCAAGAAGGCGTAAGCAAGTACAGCTGCAAAGGAGCTTCCCTTAAAGGGGGAGGCCGATACGAAAGCAAATAATCCATATCGGGTTTTGCAGTAAGAGCTAAGGATATGCGGAGAAAGCAGAGTGTTTTCTCCGCATGTTTTGAATATCAGACAAGAGGCTCGAAGGCGCAGCAATGCGCCTTTTTCTTTGCACCGATTAAGAATTGCCCTTAGGGAATGAAGGAGCGCACAACCATCGGTACAAAAGCAAATGGATACGCATGGCGTCTGACTTGAAACGGTAACCCTTCCGGCGCTTTTTACGTTTGGGATTGACAGAAACAGCATTTGCATATACGATATATCTTGGTAGTATAGAAGCAAAAGCGGAGCGCGCGGGGAGGTTACGAATGGCGAGGTTTTCGGAGCTTTTTCCGCCGTACGGCGGCGATCAGCCGTATCTGTATTTTTGCTTTTCAGATGCGGATAGGGATCGGTTGCGGCCGCTGTTTCGACGGCTGTACGAACGCGGCTGCCGCATCTGGTACCCCACGGGGCACAGCGGCACCGTAGCAGAGCGCGAACGGCGCGATGCGCGTATGCGCAAGGCACGGCTTGTGGTTCTGTATCAAACCAAGCGTGCGCGTACGGATCAGGCGGTAAAGAGCGCAGTTCTCGTTTGTCAGGAGAAAAGCATCCCGATCATCAGCGTAGACGTAGATACTGCAAAAAGCACGCTGTCCATGGGGTTGGATTCGCGCGCAGTGCACATCAAGCCGCGCAGCGTCGATGCGGCGGAAGCAGCATTGCTCCATGCAGACGGATTTTCGCAGGAGTTGATCGGTCCGCCGCTGCCCGTTCGCAAAAAGGCTGTTCTTGCGATTGCAGCCGCAATTGTCGCCGCGGCGTTTCTGCTGATCGGCGCAGCGGTTCTTGTGCGACATCTTCGTGCGCCATCGATTGAAAAAACTGCTGATACCGTCTTCTTTTCCGATCCCGTTCTGACTGCAGCGGTACGCGACGCGCTCAGCGGCGAACCGATCACCGAAGAATCGATTGTAACGGTTACGACCCTTCGTTTTGACGCTTTACCCGAACGCACGGATGAGTTTGCCCTGCTTTCCAATCTTTCCCGAATTGAACTGAATCAGGCGAACGCGGTCGATGCCGCTCCGCTTCTTAAACGGTATGATATCGTGCTGACGGGAGGCGGATCATGAGCGTCTACTTTAAGCCATATGAGGGTCGCCGTCCCTACCTTTTCATCAGTTATTCGCACCGCGATTCCGAGGCGGTTCTCAAAGTCATTACACTGCTGCACAACCGCAAACTGCGACTGTGGTACGACGAGGGCATTCCGGCGGGCAGCGATTGGCCGAAGAACATCGAAGAGCATATGCAAAGCTGCTCTATGGTGTTGTTCTTTGTTTCAAAAACAGCTTTTGCTTCACCCAACTGCCGAAGCGAGATCGAAGCAGCGCTTGTTCTGAAGAAGCCGGTTCTGCTGCTGCCGCTTTCGGATACGGCGCCGAACGCAGAATGGAACGATCTGCTTTCACAATGCACAAGGCTTTCGTCCGGTTCCGATGCATCTGCGCGTGCCGAAACCATTCTTTCCTGCAAACAGATCACGCGCGCATATTATCGCAAGCCGTTTGAAAAACTGCGTTTTGATTGGTTGATGCTTGTGCTCGCGATTCTGCTGTTTGCCGCTGCAGCGGCAGGTCTGTATGCGCTTATGACCGGTCGATTGGACGCCTATCTGCTGCCAAACCCGACACCCGTACCTACGGCACGACTGACGCCGACCGCCACGCCTGTGCCGACCGAAACGCCGGAGCCGACGGCGACACCGTATGTTCCCGGCATGGATACGGTCACATTCCCCGATGCAAAGCAGGAAGCAGCGGTTCGCAATGCGCTGGGTATTTCTGATGGCGATATAAAGCTGTCCGACCTCGGCGGCGTGACGGAACTGCATTTTTGCGGCACGATGGTGCTGAACGATCTGTCGGCAATCGAATACACAGCCGGCGCATACACCGTAAACGGCGCAAAGCCGCTGATGGGTTCTGTCGAGGATCTTTCCGTGATCGGACGAATGCCGTATCTCAAAACTCTTTCCCTTTTGATGCAGCCGGTACAATCGCTTGCTGCACTGGATCGGCTCGTGCTTTTGAACGAATTGAGCCTTGCGGGTTGTTTAAGCGTGAACCTTTCGACGCTGCCTACGCTGCCGAGCCTTAAAACACTTCACCTGGAGCACAGCAATGTGCGCGACCTTTCCGTGCTGAACGCACAGCCATCGCTTGAGACCGTGACTGTGAGTATCGATATGCTGCCGCTGATCTTCCCGGACGATGCGGCGTTCGATGTCATTTTAGTCCCGTAACCCATTTCCCCTTAGCACAGGACAAGGAGACCGTCATGACAAAAGTCGCATACCGAAAAAAGAAGTTGTCCCCGCTGTTTGCCGAAGCCGACAAAGAACGCGTCGCACCGATCCTCGATGCGCTGCGGGCAAAGGGATTTGAGATCGCAGACGAAAGCGAAATGCCGACCAAAAGCGGCGTCATGCTGCTGTTCACGTCCGAACGGCTGAACGAGGCCATCACACTTATGGAAACGTTCTTCGCCAATGACGCCAAGGGCGTGGAGACGGTGCCGATAAACCTCGACGGCTCAACGCCGCCGGAGCTGCTGAAAAACGCGCTGTATTCCCGCAACACGATCTTCGCCGAACGGTACTCCGTAGAAGAGCTTGCACAGCGTATCGCAACCGCAAAGCCGTTTGAAGCAACAAAAAAGCCTTTGCCGATCATCCTTGCGGCCGCTGCCGCCGCGCTCGTGATCGCCGGAGGTATCTTCCTTGCAACAAAACTGCTTCCCGCAAAGGAAACGATGCTGCAAAAGAGCACACCCGCGCCGACGGCGGAACCGGTCATTCCCTCCGAAGCGGGGCTTACCGCCGAGGATCTAAATAAGGTCTATGAGCTGATCATCGTCGGCGATACGCTGCACTACTTCACCGGTGATGAGGGGATTGCGGAGCAAAATGGCTGGGCGCGCATCGGCGCGGAGTACTTTGCAAACCGCACCAAAGAAGACGGGATCGCGCGCTGGTACAGCAATGAGGACGGACACGAGATCGAACTTTCTGCGTGGAACGATCTCGACTTTTTGCGGTACATGAAGAACGTAAAATTCATCACGCTTGTGCGAGTCATTGGCGAGCTTCCCGATCTGTCGGGACTTTTGAATCTCGGCGTTTTGGAACTGTTTGATTGCAGCATCACCGATCTTTCGGGCGTTACTGGATCGCAGATGAGCTGCTTTCAATACCGCGGCAACACCATCGCCGATTTTTCACCGCTCAACGGCTGCGGACGCCTGAACGACGTGCATTTGGAATTTCTATCGCCGATGCCGCAGGACTTATCATCGTTTGCGCCGCCCGCACTCACGTCCCTCCATCTATGGGGCGATTGGAGCGATACCGCCCTCAATCTCGACGGTCTAAAGCAATGCTCGAAACTGAAGTATTTCACGATCGAGGGCAGCGCAAACCGTGATCTCAGTTTCCTCTCAGAATCTTCCGCACTCGAAACAGTCGAGTTCTCTCTGCCGCAACTCACATCGTTGCACGGACTGGAAAACAAGCTGCATCTTGAACGCCTGTTTGTGGGTTATCAAAGCGAAGACCTATCTGACATGTCCGCGCTTTCGGACAACACGAGCCTGCATTATGTCGATCTGCACAACGAAGCGCTGAACGATCTTTCATGGCTCAGTAACGCAAAGAATCTTGAGGAAATCGAGCTTTGGTATACGCGCGGCGTACGTTCCCTCAAAGGTCTGGAGAATCATACAAGTCTGCGGCGCGTGCATATCGAGGGGCTTGATCATCTTTCCGACATCTCCGCGCTCGAAAGCTGCACGGGAATTTTGCAGGTTCACCTAAACAGCGTCTTTAATCTTGCGGACATCTCTCCCATCGTAAAGCTGCCGCGCCTCCACGATCTTGCCATCTACGGGTCGGGTCTGCACGACGTCGATTTCCTGTCGGAGATTGTCAACAAAAACACCTTTTCCTTCGGCATTTCCGAGGTGGATGACTGGTCTGGACTTGCCGCCCTGCCGCGATACAGCTATCTGAACATCACGGATCGCAACGGCAGCGCGCTGCCTTACATTCACAACACGCCGGTCGCAGAGTTTGAATATTGGAACCGCGACGGTTTGACCAATCTCAATGACGGCGAAGTGGATTTGATGCAGCTGCCCGAGGTCGGCCGCAGTCTGACGCTGCACTGCGTGCGCTCGCTCGAAACGCTGCGCGCGCTGGATATCCAGGAGTTGACACTGGATGACTGTCCGCTGCTCACTTCCCTAAACGGCCTCGAGCATCTGCCCGAGCTTTCGACGCTTCGCGTGCAGAACTGCTCGCGCCTGGTCGACTGGTCGGCGATCGAGCAAAAAACCTTTGACAATCTGGAGCTGGTACAGCTGTTTACCCTGCCCGATTTTTCGGCGCTGCACGCGGATCGGCTGCGGCTCGAAAGCATCTTTGATCTGACGGACCTGTCGGCGCTCGCGTCCTTTCAAAAGGAGAATTATTACATCGAACTGTTCGACCTGGACGGCGTGACCGATCTTTCCCCGCTTTATGCGCACAAAGGGCGCTATCTCAAGGTGCCGGCTCATCTGCAGACGCAGGCTGAGCTGCTTGTGGAAAGCAAGCTTTTGGACAACTTCGAGGTGGAGTATCCGGACGGATGGTGGGAGTCGGCCGAGCCGCACGTGGAGCTGTTGTCCTTTGACGAGCTCGACACGCTGCCAAGCGCGGTGTTGAGCCGCGTCAGGGATCTGCATGCAGTCGGCGATGTGATCTTCTCCTGGGAGGAGTATTGGCTCGATCAGCAATGGGACGGCGACAAACCGACCTTTGTGCTGCGGTCGAACGACGGTGACCCCAGCCATGATATCGCAATCGAGCACCCCGGTACAATGACCGATTTTTCCAAGCTGTCCAAGCTGACCGGGCTCGAACATCTGAACCTGATCGATCAGTCGCTGACGTCGATCGAGGGGATTCAGAATCTGCAGAAGTTGAAGAAACTCGAACTTACATTCACACCGACCCTGATGGATGCATCCCCGGTGTTTACGCTGCAGGACCTAGAAGAACTGAAGCTGCAATATACCGGCGTGACAAGCATACAAGGCATCCAAAACCTGCAGAAGCTGCAATGGGCAGATCTGAACGGACTCAAGCTGGACGATCTTGCGCCGCTCGGCGCGATCCCCGCAGAGTGCAATCTCTCCTTCGACTTCCCGCTGATGACGGTTGACGAATTTGTTGCCCTGCCGGATGACGTGCTCTCACGCGTGCGCGAGATCGGATTCTTCGGAAACTATGTGATGAAAGATCCGTGGGGCGACCTGTGGCTCGAAGAGGACTGGGACGGCGGCGACAAACCGGACTTGTATATTCACGACAACGCAACCGGCGAGCGCTTCCCGATCGGGGAGGGGCAGATCACCGACTTTGGATTTTTGACCCGTCTTCCAAACCTCGAATCGCTATATCTGTACGGTCAGCCGGTCGAATCACTCGGCGGGATCGAGACGGCCGCAAAGCTGCGCCGGTTCCAAGCCAACTGGGCAAATCTTTCCGATCTGTCGCCGCTGTTTGATCTAAAGTCGCTCGAGATCATCAACGTGGCGGACACGGAAACGGTCACTTCGATCGAGGGCGTTGAGAAGCTTTTGCATCTGACCGATCTCAATATCAGCCGCAACAATCTTTCGGACATCAGCGCAATCGCCAAAATCGACTATACGTTCTGTATGACGCCGGACGAGGACGGCAATGTGCCATATTTTGTTCTCAGCATAGATAATTTGCAGGGGAAGATCCCGGACGAGCAGTATGCGGTGCTGTCCGCCGTGCCGGAGTATCAGAGTCTCAATGTGTTCAACACGGACTGCGCGCTTTGGATGGACGCCGTAAAGCAAGCGAAAATCCACGAACTCCATGCGGGCAACTGCCGCTTCACCAACGAAACATTTAAGACCTTCATCGAGCAGCACCCCGAACTCGAGTACATCAAGGTGTCGTGGACGTCGGAGCTTACCGACATCTCGCCGCTTCTGACGCTGCGGCATCTTCGCGCGGCGTGCGTATCGAACAATATGCAGCAGGCGATCCGATCCTTGGGCGGCGAATACGGCTTTGAACTGGAAATCGAATAAGGAGGACTCACCATGGCATACACGGCTTTGGAACAGATGCGAAGGATCAACAAAGAACGCTATAACGTGGATGTCGGTCCGTTTGAACCGGCGATGTTCGGCGCGGGCAGAACGGGCAGCGATCTGAAGTCCGCCGCGCTGCGGTTTTTGCACGAGCGGTGCGAGGGACTGCGCTTTTCATCCGAGACGGCGAAGCGGGAGGACGAAACCGGGCAGTATCTCGGCACAAGCTTTTATCCGAATCAGATCCCGTACAATATGCAGATGGACATCGACCGACTCTGCCTTGAGCGTGAGCTGGAGAACTTCATCGACTCCGGCGTTGCCGAGGATGCTTATACCGTTTATTACTGTTTTTTGAAGATGTTCCTCGGCGCTTACGGGCGGTCGAGCAAGATGATCGAGCTCTTGTCGGAGTTTGAATCGAACGCAAGCTCGCTGCTGATGAAGCATCGCGATCATTATTCGCACTCGGTCTATGTGTTTGCGCTCGGTCTTGCAATCTTTGAAACAAACGAGGATTTCCGAAAGACATTTCAGGCGTTCTACGGGTTCACGCCGGAACGGGACGAGCATCGTGCTGCGGCATTCTTTCTCGAATATTGGGGCTTGACCGCGCTGTTTCATGATATCGGCTATCCGTTTGAGATCCCGTTTGAACAGGTGTTGGCTTATTTTGAGGTCGATCGCAAAAAGCGCGGCAAGGGCAGCTTGTTTTTGGCGTATCGCGATCTCGATTATCTGTCCGGCATGAGCGACGCGCAAAAGGCGCACTTTGCAAAGCTGTTTTCCCGTCCATTCGAGTCCGTCGAAGATTTGCTTGCCTACGGCATTGCAAAGCGCCTCGGTACGGCATATGACATTTTTGAGGATGACCTGCTCGATACGATCCGCCGCAAGCCGACCGAGCCGAACCGGTTCGGGTACTTTATGGATCATGCATACTTTTCCGCAACACGGCTGTATCAGGAGCTTTGCGAAGTGCTCGGCGAAGAGGCGTTGACCGCAGCGCACATCGATGCATTGACCGCGATCATGCTGCACAACAGTCTCTTTAAATTCGCGATCGCGTTTTATAAGGACAGGGACAAGTGCAAGCCGCCGCTGAAAGCCGAGCTGCATCCGCTTGCATACCTTTTGATGCTGTGCGACGAACTGCAATGCTGGGATCGCACCGCTTACGGTCGGAATTCACGCACTGAACTGCATCCGATGGACGCTGAGTTCGATTTCGGCAGAGGCATGATCCATGCGCTCTATTGCTTCGACGCGGAGGAGTCCGAAAAGATCGGAGAATATGAAGCGCGCTACCGCGCATGGGAGCAGGGCGACCGGCAGGATGCGCCGCCGCGTCTCAAAGCGTACAGCGATATGGCGGAAAAGGAGCAGCGTTTCCGAACGGACATTGAAAAGATCGTCGATCTAAGCGGCTATCCGCTGTTTATCACGACTTTTTTGCGCACCGCAGATCGCAAAAGCAAGCATACCTATCTGTCCGGCAGCAGCTTTTTACACATGTACGACTTTGCCGTGGCAATCAACGGACGCTACCGGTATGAGGGGCGGGAACAGGAGATTTCCGTGGAACAGCTCGAACGCGACTTTGACACGATGTCGCTCGAATATCAGCTCAGCAACATCAATCAGGTCAAAAGCTTCTCGAAATATCTGAACGCGATCGGCTGCTTCTATACGGATCGCCCCGTGGACTTTGAAATGCTGCGTGCATTCACCCCCGAGCAGACCGCCGTGTTCGCGCCGATGGAGCATGCCCGCTGGGTGCGCGCACACCGCGCGATGGGCTGGACGGCAGGAAGCCTGTATGAGACCGTAACGACAGACGACGAGCCGAACCGCTATGCGCTGCGGGAGCAGATGCGGCAGCACAAGCTGTGTATGAACGGCGATTTTGGGGAACTGGAGATTGCGCGGCACTATCTCAACCTGTCCGAGAAGGATCAGGGCAAGGATTGGAAACCATTCAATTCTATGCTGAAGCTGATCCGTAAGTTCGACGGTCTGCGGATTTACAAACTCGATTGAAAAAGGAGAGCGTATGGCAGAGCAGGATACGATCCCGATCGTCGTCGGCGTAACGGGACATCGAGACATCCGTCCGGAGGACCGCGACGTTTTATACAACGCAGTCAAACAGGAACTCATGGCACTGCAAAGCAGGTGCCCGCATTCCAAAATCGTGATGCAAAACAGCCTTGCGGACGGTGCGGATCGCCTCTGCGCCGAGGTCGCACAGGCGCTTTGTGTGTCGCTGATCGCCGTTTTTCCGATGGATCGGACGGAATATGAAAAGGACTTTTCCGGGGAAGCGCTTCCCGCATTCCGGGCCCTTTGCGACGCGGCGGAAGATTGTTTTGTTGCGCCCAACACGGAGCGCGCACCCGCGTCGAAGGATCGGGACTTTGCGTATCGGCAGGCGGGCGTATATGTTGCTTCGCACGCCCATGTGCTGCTCGCGCTTTGGGACGGAGCGGAATCGCCCGCTTCAGACTGCGGCACGGCGGCGATCGTGCATTGCGCTCTGGACGGCGATTATTCACCGGAAGATTCGATTCCGCTCGGGGGCTGCTGTCCCGTGCTGCATATCCTTTCGCCGCGGAAAGGTGACGAAACGAGTGCCGCCGGAGCGGTGCGTTTTCTCGGGGACCGTGCCGCTTTTGACGAAACGCTGTCCCGGACCGACGAGTTCAACCGGCTGGCGAAGAAAGCGCCCGCATCCGAATCTGCGCTTTTGCCGTCAGATCGGGAACCGGACAGGCAGCTCGACCGTATGGAAACTCTGTATGCAAAGGCGGATTCTTTGAGCGTTCGTTTTGCCAAACAGTACCGCCGCATTCTTGCCGCGCTTGCGATCATCAGCACGGTCATCACGATTGCGTTTCTTCTATATGACGAAGCCGAATTGCACGGAATGATTCTCGTTTGCGGCGGAATGCTGCTGCTTGCATGGCTTGTGCAGCGGTACGGGAACCGCTTTGCTTCGCACCGGCGCTATCTCGAATATCGGATGCTGGCGGAGGGACTGCGCGTGCAGGCGTTTTTACGCTATGCCGGAAGCGGCATTTCCGCCGCCGATGTTTTGCCGTGGACCGGCAAGACGGAAACCGGATGGGTCGCCTCCGCGCTGAAAGTTCTGTCTGTCGGCATTCCGCCGGATCGGTCAAATCGCATCCGTGACGCATGGGTCGACGCACAGCGCAGGTATCACGAACGGTCCGTCGGTTGGTCAAAGCGCACGCACAAGGGGAGCGAACGCATCGTCCGCGTTGCTCTTTGGGTTAGTATTCTGCTGTATCTTGCGGTGTTGCTCTTCGAGCTCATTTGGGGCGGCTTGCTGCCGTTTTCGCAGAAAATCGCAAACGCCGAATTCTATCGTACGCTGTCCAAGCTGCTGCTCGGCAGCATTTCGGCGGCAACGCTGTTTATCTCAAACTATTACGGACGCCTGTCGCTTTCGCGCACAACATCCGATCATGTCAAAATGGAGCGCTTTTATGCCGCCGTCCTCGATCGCATCGACCGTTTCGGCGAATGCGATGCGCTGCTTCGATTGATTGCCCGCGAAGAACTGATCGAAAACGGCAACTGGTGTTCCTATCAGCGCGACAACACGGCGGATTTCAGCCTGTAATGTCGCCGGGGTGTAAGGGCATACCCTTACATCACGAATTTGGCTATCCAAATTCGTTGACGAACCTTTTAAATTGCAAAGGTCAGCTTTTCGCCGTCTCTACCCCATCCTCCGTGAAGTGAAGGACCCGGTCGCAGATCTTCAGGGCGGCGGGGCGGTGGGTGACGATGAGGACGGTCTTGTCCGTCAGGCTCCGCAGGTTCTGAAGGAGCCGTTCCTCCGTCTGCTCGTCCAGGGCGCTGGTGGCTTCGTCCAGCAGCAGCACGGGGCTGCCGGAGAAGATGGCCCGAGCGATGGCGATGCGCTGCATCTGGCCTTCGGAAAGGCCGGTGCCCCTCTCCCCCAGCTTGGTGTCAAGGCCGTTTTCCAACTCCCTGACGAACTCATCGGCGCAGGCGATTTGCAGCGCTTGCCAAAGGGCTTCCTCCTCCCCCGCCCGTTCCACATCCGAGAAGGCCACCGTGCGGCGGATGGTGTCGCTGACCAGCTGGTTCCCCTGCGGCACATAGGCAAAGAGCCGCCGCCAATCGGGGGACAGGTCCCACTCCATGCCGTCGGTGGTGCGGATATAGCGGCTGCCGCCGTCCAGACGGTACATGCACATGAAGAGCTTCAGGGCCGTGGACTTGCCGCAGCCGCTGTGACCCGTAAAGGCCACATACTCCCCTTTGGAAATCTCCACGGAAAAGTCCCTAAGTACCACGGGCATGTTGTCCTTATTTAGCTGGTCCATGCTTTCGGCCTGGGCATAATAGGTAAAGGACGCATTCTGCAGGCCCACCGCCGCAAGCTCTTGCTCATAGAAGCCGTTGACAGCCTCCATGGACAGGGGGTTTTCGGTGCCGTCGTCCGCAAAGTTTTCCACCTCCATGAGCCGTTCGGCACTGGCGGACATGGCATAGAACCGGGGCAGGTAGCCGCTGATGTTGGCAAAGGGCGCCTGGACCTGGCCGATAAGCTGCATCACGGCGGTCATGGTGCCGTAGGACACGGTGCCGTTTAGAATACCGTAAGCGCAGTAGACGGCGCCCAGCAGATACATGCCCTGCATGGCGGCGCCAAAGCCCACGTTGCAGAAGTTGGAGAAGCGAAGGCGGCGCATACGGGCGGCCTTATGCCGGCGCATATAGTCCGCTGCGGCAGCCTCGGTAGCCTCCTCGGCGGCGAAGGATTTAATCATCAGCAGCCCGCCGATGCGCTCCTGCAAGAAGATACGCAGGCGGCCGTCCGCCTCCTGGATGGACTTGTGGAGGCGTTTGAGCACCTTGCGAAAGGCATAGGTCAGCCCTACCAGCAGCAGACCTCCGGGCAGAAGGATATAGGCAAACCAGGCATCCAGGGCGATAATCATGACGAGGGCGCTGACAAGGCGGACCAGGGTGCCCACCAAGCCCGGCAGAATGTCCACAAAACCCCCGGCCACCACGCCGGTGTCGCTCGTGAGGCGGTTCATCCATTCCCCGGAGTGGATGGCGCTGACGGAGGCATAGTCCTTTTTGAGGATGCTTTTTGTCAGCCGCTGCTTGAAGCAATTCTCGAGGTCCGTTCTGGCCTGCTCGTCCAGCCACCGGATGAGGGCGTTGAGCCCCAGGCGCACCGCTACCAAAGCCACGATGTACAGCACATTTTCCCAAAAGGCGGTCATGTTCCCCGCCACGGCGCTATCCACAATGGCGCGCATCAGCAGGGCATAGACCACGCCCATGGAGCCCGTCAGGGCATACAGGGCCGACAGGGACAGCACGTACCCCCGCTTCTTGCCGGGAACCTGATACAGCCAGCGAAGCGTGGACAGGGACATGCCCCGTTCCTTGGAAATCAGGCGCCGGTCCTGCTTCGGTGCTTCTCTTTTGGCTTCCTTAGTCAAGGATGGCGCCTACCTTCTTGAGCTCGCTGACGGTGTGGTCCACGGAGGCAAAAAAGTCCTTTTCGTCCCCTTCGTATTCCTCCCCCAGGGCGGCAACAATCTGCTCCCGGGTGGTGTCCTGCTGCAGCCGTTCCACGATGAAAGCGGCGGTTTCGTTGAGGCGGACGATGCCCCTATACCGTTCCCCCGCCTCGCCGGTGGGCACCAGCACGGCCATATCCCCCGGCATCTGCTGCAAAACAAAGTCTGGATGAAGTTGCATATCTTGCTCCTGTTTCCGGGGCCCATTGCCCCATGATTGTATATACACAGTATAGAAAAAATATCCCCGGCTGTCAATGTGCATGCGGGAGGGATTTCCCCGCTTGCCAACCAACCGGCTTTCCACTATAATAGCTGCAAGGTACACAGACAGAAAGGACAGCCAATGCACGACTTTAGCATAGAGCTTTGCGGCGTGAAGATAGGCATCAGCGCCCTGTGCCCGGATACCCGGTCCTTCTTTAGGGACTATCTATCCTCCGGCCCGGCGGAACTTTTCGTTGCCATCTCCCCGGAGGACCTTTCCTATGAACGGGAGCAGGCCAGGCTCCAGGACGAGCTGGACGGGGTGCCTCCCCGGCGGTATTCCGACCGCTACATGGAGACCCAGGCCATCTTACGCAAGGTGGCCGATGCGCTGCTGATGAAGGACAAGCTGTTGTTCCACGGGTCCTGCTTGGCTGTGGGCGGCCGGGCCTATATGTTCACGGCTCCCTCCGGCACGGGAAAGACCACCCACACACGGCTCTGGCTTGAGCTGCTGCCCGAGGCCCATGTGCTAAACGGGGACAAGCCTTTTTTGGCCCTGGAACCGGACGGGCAGGTGCTTTGCTGCGCTGACCCCTGGCAGGGCAAGGAGAACTACGGCACCAACGAGATTCTGCCCCTGCAGGCTATCTGCATCATCCATCGGGGAGAGAGCAACCGCATCGAGGAAATCAGCTTCAGCGAGGCCTTTGCGGACCTTATTCGCCAGGCCTATCGGCCCGAGGGCGGGGACGGCATGCTAAAAACCCTCCCGCTGGTGGGGCGTATCGGCCAGGGGGTCAAACTCTATCGGCTGTGGTGCAATATGGATTTGGAGGCGGCTAAGGTCAGCTCCGCCGCCATGCTCAAAAGATAGGCTATGAACGAGACCACTGCCACATTTGAAGAATTGCTGGAACGGGACGGACGCCTCGTGTACACCAACCGGGGGGTCAGCATGATGCCGCTGCTGCGACAGGGGCGGGACCTGATGATCATTGAAAAGAAGGGCCCCCAGCGGTGTAAAAACCTGGAGGCGGTGCTGTTTCGGCGGCCGGGTCCCGAGGGGGCCTACGTGCTGCACAGGATTTTGAAGGTGAACGAGGACGGGACCTACTGGATTGTGGGCGACAACTGCATCAGCGGCGAGACGGTCGCCGAGGGGCAGATTCTGGGCATACTCACCGGGGTCATTCGGGACACAAAGCCCCTGAACTTTGCTTCCCTTCCCTACCGGCTGTATGTGAACACCTGGTGCCGCTGGTACCCTGTTCGCTTCTTTTTGCTGCGGCTGAGAGGCTATTTGGGGGCCTGCAAACGCAAGCTCCTGTCGATTATTCAGGGAAGCTGATAAAAGTTCTGGTATGAATCATATATAATTCTATTGACACAGGCCAAAAGGTGTGGTACAGTACCACCAACACGCAAAGGAAAGTGAACGACATGAAGCGTCTTCTCACCGGGTATGCATACGGCTATTATTACTTTTACTATGGTAAAAGCCGTTTGTGCCGCCCATACGGAAGACCGTAACGCCTGACACGATCTTATCGGAGCCGCACAGACACAAGCTGCTGCGGCTCCTTTTTTGCGGAGTAAACGGAACACAAAAAGAGAGATAAAAAGGAGAAAGACAATGAAAAAAATCCTGGCACTGACCCTCGCTTTGCTGCTGTGCTTTAGCGCCCTTGCGTGCGCTAAGACTACCGAGACTTCCACCCCTGCCTCTGCGGCAGAGACCGTCAGCGATGCCCCTGCGGCAGCGGACAAGACCTATACCATCGGCATCTGCCAGCTGGTGCAGCACCCTGCCCTTGACATGGCCACCCAGGGTTTTATGGATGCTATTTCGGCTGAGCTTGGGGACAAGGTCACCTTTTTGAACCAGAACGCCTCCGGCGACCCCGCCAGCTGCGCCGTTATCTGCGGTCAGTTCGTGTCTGAGGAAGTCGATTTGATTCTGGCCAACGCCACCCCCGCCCTGTCCGCCGCCGCCTCCGCCACCAACACCATTCCGGTGCTGGGCACCTCCGTCACCAACTACGGCGAGGCTTTGACCCTGACCCTGGCCGCCGACAACAGCACCGGCATCAATGTATCCGGCACCTCCGACTATGTGAGCGCAGAGCTGCAGGCTGCCCTGGTGCCCGAAATGTTCCCCGAAGCCAAGACCGTGGGTCTGCTGTACTGCTCCGGCGAAGCCAACTCCGTCTTCCAGGCTGAGGAGCTGACCGCCGCCTTCACCGCCCTTGGACTTGAGGTGCAGAGCTTCACCTTCGCCGATTCCAACGACGTGGCCGCCGTGACAAAGAGCGCCTGCGACGCCGTGGATGTTATCTTCATCCCCACGGACAACACCGCCGCCTCCTGCGCCGAGGCCATCAACAACGTGGCTATCAACGCCAAGACCCCCATTGTGGCCGGTGAAGAGAGCCTGTGCAAGGGCTGCGGCACCGTCACCCTGACCCTGAGCTACTATGAGCTGGGCAAGGCCACGGGCAAGATGGCGCTGGACATCCTTGCCGGTGCGGACGTGTCCACCATGCCGGTGCAGGAAGCCGCCGGCATCCAGAAGATGTACAACGCCTCCATCTGCAATACCCTGGGGCTGACTGTGCCCGATGGGTATGTGGCTATCGCCGACTGACAACATTCGGCCCGGACCAAAGCAGCGTCCGGGCCTTTTCTCGTCCCCTGCAGGGGCATATCCTGCAAATAATCAAGGAGAGTATTGAACCGTGCCTGTTATGTTACTGGCCCCTTTGAGCCTGATTAAGCTTTTCAAAAGCATGCCCGGCGGCGTTGCCCAGGGCATGATTTGGGGCATCATGGCCCTGGGGGTGTATATCACCTTCCGACTCTTAGACGCCGCCGATTTGACCGTGGACGGCTCCTTCACCGTAGGCGGGGCTGTGGCCGTGATGCTGATTCTGCATGGCTGGCCGAGCTATCTAGCTTTGATTGTCGCCACTTTGGCGGGGGTGCTTTCCGGCCTCGTGACGGGGCTGCTGCACACGGCCCTGGGCATTCCCATCATCCTTTCGGGGATTCTGACGCAGTTCTCCCTCTACTCCATCAACCTGCGTATCATGGGCATGGCGGCCAACAAGGCCGTCAGCGTGGATAAGTTCTCTTTGCTGCTGTCCAGCCGCTTTGTGCCCACGGCCATACTGCGGGGCGCTATCTTCGCCATTGTGCTCATCAGTTTCTTCTATTGGTACTTTGGCACGGAGCAGGGCTCTGCCATTCGCGCTACGGGCAACAACCCCACCATGAGCCGGGCGCAGGGCATTCACATCGAGGCCATCAAGGTGCTGGGGCTGGCCATCAGCAACGGCATCGTGGCCCTTTCGGGTGGGCTCATGGCCCAGTATCAGGGCTTTGCGGACATCAACATGGGCCGGGGCGCCATCGTCATCGGCCTGGCCGCCATCATCATCGGCGAGGGGCTGGCCCGGGGCATCATGGGCAAGAAGCTGAACTTCTACGGCACCTTGAGCTTCACGGTGCTGGGGGGCGTGGTGTACTACCTCGTAGTGGTGGTGGTGCTGTGGCTTCGGCTCAACTCCAACGATTTGAAGATGCTCACGGCCATCATCGTGGCGCTGTTCCTGGGTATGCCGTATCTGAAGGGAAAGCTGCCCAAGTGGAAGAAGGAGGTGTCCCCTCGTGCTTGACATTCAGAACATCAGCAAGACCTTCGCTAAGGGCACCGTGAACGAGAAGACCGCTTTGTCGGGACTTAGCCTGCACCTAAATGATGGGGACTTTGTCACCGTTATCGGCAGCAATGGGGCAGGGAAATCCACGCTCCTCAATGCCATCGCCGGCACCTGGCCCCTGGACAGCGGGAAAATTATTCTCGACGGCATCGACATCACGGCCCTGCCGGAATACAAGCGGGCCAAGTACATCGGCCGGGTGTTCCAGGACCCCATGATGAGCACCGCCCCCAACATGCAGCTGGAGGAGAATCTGGCCCTGGCCCTGCGCCGGGGGAAGAAGCGGGGGCTCAAGTGGGGTGTGACCAACGAGGACAGGGACCTGTTTCGCCAGAGGCTAAAGTCCTTCGGCCTGGGGCTGGAGGACCGGCTGCAGGAGAAGGTGGGGCTATTCTCCGGCGGACAACGGCAGGCCATCACCTTGATTATGGCCACCTTGCAGCGGCCGAGGCTGCTGCTCCTTGACGAGCACACCGCCGCATTGGACCCGGCCACCGCCAAGAAGGTGCTGACCCTTTCGGACCAGCTGGTGCAGCAGGAGCATCTGACCACCCTGATGATCACCCACAACATGCGGGATGCCATCAACCACGGCAACAGGCTGATTATGATGAACGCCGGGAAGATCGTGCTGGACATCAGCGGGCAGGAGAAGCAGAGCATCACCAAGCAGGAGCTGCTGGATCGGTTCGCCGCCGCCGCCGGAGAGCAGGTGGAAAGCGACCAGGTGCTCTTAAGCCGATAAACAATGAGAATCGGGGCCGAAATCGGTCCCTTTTTCTTTTGACAGCGCCGGGGATTGGCCCTATACTGTAGCTATGAAAGAGGAGTTTACATTGCAGGTTATCGCCCGCATCGAGAGCGATTTTAAGGAGAAGTTCGGCATCCCCCGGCAGAGCAATCTGGTGCCGTCCCTGGAGGCGTTGGTGGTGTTTGAAAAAGCCTATCGGGACGAGAACGCCCTAAGGGGCCTGGAGGGGTACAGCCACCTGTGGCTGATTTGGGGCTTTTCTGAGGTGAAGCAGCAGGCTTGGTCCCCCATGGTAAAGCCCCCTAAGCTCGGCGGAAACAAGCGCATGGGCGTGTTTGCCACCCGTTCCCCCTTCCGGCCCAATCCTTTGGGGCTATCCTCCGTGGAGCTGCTGGGCATAGAGAAGCTGCCCGGCAAGGGCACGGTGCTGCGCGTCGCCGGGGCGGATTTGATGGACGGCTCCCCCATCTATGACATCAAACCCTATCTGTCCTTTACGGACAGCCACCCCGAGGCGCGAAACGGCTTTGCCGAGGCTTTGAAGGATAACCGGCTGCCGGTTACATTTCCCCCGGAGCTGCTCGAGCGCATTCCCCAACAGAAGCAGGCGGCTTTGCTGTCCGCCCTGTCCCTTGACCCTCGGCCCGGGTATCTCATTGGCCGGGAGGACCCCTATGGGTTTGCCTATGGGAAATATGACATACGGTTTGTGGTGAAGGAGGGCGTGGTGCAGGTGTTTGATGTGGTGGAGGGGCAGGCATGAAGCGGCGGCTGATGGCCCTTGCTGCGGCGCTGCTGGCGCTGCTGGTGCTGCTAAGCTGCCGCCAAAAGGCAGCGGCTGCCCCAAGCCCCGGCCCTCTGGAAGCGGACAAGGTAAACCTCGTGTTTCTCGATGTGGGACAGGGAGACAGCACCCTTATCACCTTTCCAAACGGGGAACGGCTGATAATTGATACGGGGCCAGAGAGCAGCCGCCGGCAGGTGGTGCAGCAGCTCAAAGCCCTGGGCATCGACCGGGTGGACTATCTGTTTTTGACCCACCCCCACGAGGACCACTGCGGGAACCTGGGGACCCTGGTGCGAAAGTTCCATATCAAAGGCGTATACTTTGAAGGGCTTCCCGCGGACTATGGCAGCGGAATGGTCATAGCGAGGCGCCGGGGTGCCTACTGCCGCCAGGTTTGGGGCGGCGAGGCCTTCACCTTTGGGGAGGCAACCTTGCGGGTGCTAAGTCCCCTGCCGGACGTCTATTACCCGGAGGTGAACGACGGCTCCATGGTGCTGTCCCTAAGCTACGGGGAGAACCAGGCGCTGTTTATGGCGGACGGCACCTTTGAGACGGAGGAAAGCCTGCTGTTCACCTATCCAAGGGAGCTGCTGCAGGCACAGGTGCTGAAGGTGGGGCATCACGGCTCCGCCTCCTCCACCTCGGAGGTTTTCCTTAAAGTGGTGGAACCGGAGGTGGCCGTCATCAGCGTGGGAAGGGATAACGAATATAAGCATCCCACACAGGAGGCCCTTGACCGGCTGGAAGCGGCGGGCTGCCGGATACTGCGGACGGACCTGCTGTCCGGGGTGCAAATAGTGCTTGACGGGAAACAAGCCCGGGTGGTAGAATGACCACGATATACCAACGCTGGGAACGGGAAAAGGTCCCCCAGGCGGCCAAAGAGAGCCCCGAGAAGGTGGAAGCGGGGCGCCGAATAAGGGATGCGGTTCGCCCGGGAGCGGTGCAGGGGAAAGGCCATGGGCCCGGTAGTCTGCGACGGGTCAGCCCGATATAGCTTGTAAAGGCCGCCGAACAGGCGGTGAACAAGGGTGGTACCACGATCGCTTCGTCCCTGACGAGGCGATCTTTTTTTGAACTACAGGAAGAATAGGAGAAGCACAAATGGAAAACGATTTGCAGCGCATCCGAGAGGAAGCACAACAACGCCTGAATGCTCTGACGGAAGAGGGGGATTTGAACGCTCTGCAGCAGCAGCTCTTTGGCAAGGCCGGGGAGCTCACCGCCATTCTCCGCTCCATGGGGAAGCTGAGCAAGGAGGAGCGATCAGAGCTCGGTGCCGGGGTGAACAAGCTCAAGCAGGAGCTGGAGGCGGCCATGGAGAGCCGCCGGGCTCAGTTTCGGCAGAAGGCCCAGGAGCTGCGCTTTGAGCGGGAGGCTCTCGACGTAACGGAAGAAGGGGTCACCCCCCAGATGCTGGGGCATCTGCACCCCATGACAAAGACCTATCGCACCATTCGGGATGCCCTTGTGGGCATGGGGTTCCAGGTGTTCGATGGGCCGGAAATCGAGCTGGACGACAACAACTTTACGCTGTTGAACCTGCCGCTTGACCACCCGGCTCGGGACATGCAGGACACCTTCTATATCAACGACAAGGTGCTGCTGAGGACCCACACCTCCCCCTGCGAGATTCGGGCGCTGCAGACCTTTAAGCCGCCCTTCCGTTTTTTGATGCCCGGGCGGGTGTTCCGGGTGGACGAGGTGGATGCCTCCCACAGCCCGGTGTTCATGCAGATTGAAGGGTTCGTGGTGGACAGGAATTTGAACCTGGCCAATCTGAAGGGGACCTTGGATGCCTTCATCAGGGCTCTGTTCGGGGAGAACGTGAAGACCCGGCTGCGCCCCAGCTACTTCCCCTTCACGGAGCCTTCGGCGGAGCTGGACATGAGCTGCACCATCTGCAAGGGCAAGGGCTGCCGGGTGTGCAAGGGCACGGGCTGGATTGAGATTCTGGGCTGCGGCATGACCAACCCCCACGAGCTGGAGAACTGCGGACTTGACCCCAAGGAGTGGTCCGCCTTCGCCTTCGGCATCGGCGTGGACAGAGTGACCAGCCTGAAGTACGGCATATCGGACATTCGCCACGAGTATGAGAACGATGCCCGGTTCCTGACCCAGTTCTGATTAGGAGGAAACAAACATGAGATTGCCAAAGACATGGCTGCAGGAATATGTTGATTTTAACGTGACGGATGAGGAATTCATCCAGCGGATGATGTGGCGGGGCTTTGAGCTGGAAAGCTGCGAAAAGGAGCTCAAGGCTGTGTCCGGGGTCATCACGGGCAAGATTCTGTCCATGCAGAAGCACCCCAACGCCGATAAGCTGACGGTGTGCCAGGTGGACATCGGGGGCAAGATTGCCCAGATTCTCACCAACGCCAAGAACGTGTTTGTAGGTGCCGTGGTGCCCGTTGCCTATGCGGGGGCAAAAATCGGCAGCCAGGAATTCACCGTGGCCAACATCCGGGGGGTGGAGAGCCAGGGCATGTTCTGCTCGGGCGAGGAGTTTAATCTTTCCGAGCAGGAGTATCCCGGGGCAGAAGCGGACGGGATTCTGATTCTGCGGGCGGACACGCCGGTGGGCATTCCCATTGAGAAGGCCATCGACCGGGAGGATGTCATCTTCGATTTCTCGGTGCTGCCCAACCGACCGGACTGCAACAGCATCATCGGCCTTGCCCGGGAGGCTGCTGCCGCTTTGGGCCAAAAGATGAAGGCGCCGGTCATCGCCCGGGTACCCGGCGAAGGGGACGTGAAGGACATCATGCAGGTAACGGTGGAGAACGGGGACCTGTGCCCCCGGTACTGCGGACGGGCGGCTACGAACCTGAAGATTGGCCCCTCCCCCGCCTGGATGCAGCGGCGGCTGAAGCAGATGGGTATGCGGCCCATCAGCAACATCGTGGACATCACCAACTATGTGCTCATGGAGTACGGCCATCCCACCCACGCCTTTGATGCAGCCTGCATCCGGGAGGGGCACATCATCGTCCGCAACGCCAAAGAGGGCGAAGTGGTCACCACGCTCGACAAGAAGGAACGGGTGATGGATGAGAACATGCTGCTCATCAGCGACCCCCAGGGCGGCGTGGGCGTGGCCGGCGTGATGGGCGGACTCAACAGCGAGATTACGGAGAATACCCAGACCGTGTTCTTTGAGTCTGCCGTGTTTAAGGCCAGCAACATTCGCCGCACGGCCCGCAAGCTCCGGCATGTGACCGACGCCGCCGCCCGGTTTATCAAGGGCGTGGAACCTGTGAACGCAGAGCTGGCGCTGGAGCGGTGCATCGAGCTCGTGCAGGAGCTTGGGGCAGGTTCGATTATTGGCGGCGCCATCGATGTATGCCATGCCGATCTAAAGGACCGGGAAATCGACGTGGACGTGAACCATGTGAACCGGATACTGAACACCCGGCTCTCTGCAAAGGAGATGGCCAAGCTCCTCTCCACCATCGAAGTGCCGGCGCAAGATGAGGGGGAGAACCTCCATGTGACCATCCCCCACTTTAGGACGGACATTGAATCCGGCATCGAGGCGGACGCGGACATTGCGGAGGAAGTGGGCCGTATCTACGGCTTTGAGAACATTCCCGCCGTGCTGATGGAGGGCGAGACCTTCCGGGGAAGCCTGGCGCCGAAGTTTAGGGCCGAGGACCTGGTGAAGGATACCCTGGTGGCCTGCGGGTGCCTGGAGATGTACAACTATAACTTCACCGGTCCCAACGCCCTGAACGCCCTGGGCTTTGATGCTAAGGACGAGAGGAACCGGGCCGTGAAGCTCCTGAACCCCTTTGGGGAGGACCAGAGCCTGATGCGGACCACCCTGTACATGGGGATGCTGGACTCTGCCGTCAGGAACATTCGCCGCAAGACCGGCTATGGCCGGTTCATGGAGGTGGGCAATGTCCACTTCGATTTAGGGGGAGATGCCCTGCCCAGGGAGGAAGAGAAGATTGGCCTCGTGTTCTTTGGGGAGAAGGAGAGCTTCTATACCCTAAAGGGCGCCATCCAAACCCTGCTCAGCCGGTTCGGTGTTGCCGGCGCCCGGTATGTAAAGAGCGACAGCCCCTGCTTCCAGCCGGGACGGCGGGCAGACATCCTGGTGAACGGGCAGAAACTGGGAGAACTCGGCCAGGTGCACCCGGCGGTGCAGGAGGCCTGGGACCTTCCCGTGGCGGTGTACATGGCGGAGCTGTCCTTTGAAGCGCTGCTGGCCCTTTGGAACGAGACGCCCACTTTCCAGCCCTTGCCCAAGTTCCCGGTGGTGAATCGGGACTTGGCCATCGTGGTGCCGGAGAACAGCGAGAGCATTCATTGGATAGAGCTGATCGAGCAGGCGCCGGTGGACGTGATTGTGGAGAAGGCACGGCTCTTTGATGTGTATCGGGGACCGGCGGTGGGGCCCTTCAAGAAGAGCCTGGCCATCACCTTCAACCTGCGCTCGGAGGACCACACGCTGACGGAGGAGGAGATTCGCACCGCCTTTGAGACCATCATCCGGACCCTGAACGAAAACGGCGCACCTTTGCGGCAATAAGTTCACAATAATGTCTGGTTTTATGGCGAAAAGTGTTGTATACTGGCCGTAGAAACCAAACAGGAGGTAAACTGCTATGAAATACTGTCCTCATTGCGGCGCCGAAATTGCTGAAGGCGTGCGCTTTTGCCCCGTTTGCGGCAAGGAGCTGGTGCCCCCGGTGAAGGCCACTCCGGTGTTTGAAGCTCAGGATGTGGAGGAGAACAAAATCCTGGCCATGCTCGGGTATCTGACCGTGGGGATTCTGCCCATGGTGGGCTGCCGGAACTCCGCCTTTGCCATGCATCATGTGAACCAGGCACTGTGGCTGTTCATTGGAGAGCTGCTTTGCTGCCTGGTGATGATTATCCCGGTGCTGGGCTGGATTATTGGCTGCGTGGGGACGATGGTGCTGTTCATCTTCACCATCATGGGCATCGTCCGCGCCCTCAAGGGCAGCGGGGAATACCTGCCCTTTGTGGCCAAGCTCCCCACCATCATCAAGTAAGAGGAGCCGGATATGAAGAATTGTCCCTTTTGCGGCAGTCCCTTGGAGGACGAGGCCAAGTTCTGCGGCGAGTGCGGGCGGCAGATAGAGGAGGCACCCCTCCCCCCTGTGTCCCCCGAAGCGGAGCCCACTCCCCCGCCCCAGGCGCCGGTGCAGGCAGCAGCCCAGGAGCCGGAGGAAGGCCCCACCATTGTGGAGCTGCCGGACAAGAAGCAGACCCTGACCACCTGGCAGTATGCGCTGCTGATGATTCTCTACAGCATACCGGTGGTTGGGCTTATCTTCCTGTTCATCTTCGGCGCCGGGCATCCCAAGAACATCAGCCTGAAACGGTTCTCCGTCGCCGCCCTGATTCTGCGGCTGGTAGGCTGGATTCTGGTGTTCAGCTGTCTTATCATCGCCCTGGTCCACAACGGTAACGAGTTGACGACCGCCTTTAACCGGCTGCTGCTGAACCTGTACTATTGATTCTGCACGCAAAAACAGAGGGGAGCAACCTCCCCTCTGTTTCTCTTTTTGGGTTTACATCCACCAGAGCAACACGCTGATGAGAAAAGCGGCCACAAACATGGCGGCCATGCTGATGTGCCACTTGCCGTTCTTATTGAAGCCGTAGAAGTCCTCCCAGGCGGTGGTGAAGACCACTCTATTCAGATACACCACCCCATAGAGGATGACGGGCAGGGCACCGAGGAACACCACGCCAAAGGGCAACTCTCCCTTTTCAAAGCAGAGGAAGGACACAAGCGCCAGCAGCGGCGTAATCAGGTGCATCACCAGCTCCGGCCCGTCCCACAGGCCCTTACTGCTCCTGGTGCTGGGCCAGAGGAACAGGAGCACCGTGAAAAAGGTGACGGTGACGGCGCAGGTGGCGATGTATTTTAGCAGCAGTACCCCCATGGGGACGGACCCGCCCAGCTCACATAGGAGCATAAGCAGGGCCGCCAGGCCACAGAACACATTGGACAAAGTGGTAAAGAAGCGAAAGGCCTTGTGGACCGTGCCCTTCTCCATGCGCTTTACCACCCGGATAAGGGAAAGAACCGTGGCAAAGACGATGGCTTCGTTGAATACAGCAGAAGCGACCATGAGAACACCTCCTATATGTATAGAAGCATACCACGGTTCCACCGTTTTTTCAAGGGAACGACGAATCCCTTGACAACCTTCCGGGGCATGATATTATGTAAAAAAACACTTGGACGGTACGCTATGAAAAACTATCGCAAGGCTCCCTGGTACCCTAACGCCGTGGCCGGCTCCATTGCCGTAATCGTGCTGGTGCTGCTGCTTCGCTGGGGGGCGTTCTGGAAGAGCGTGGGCACCTTTGTGGGCTACTTCTCCCCCGTCATCTTAGGGGCGGTGATTGCCTACATTGTGAACCCTCTGGCCATGCTGTATGAGCGGCTGTTTCGGCCCATCCGGCATATGAAGACCCGGCGGTTTCTTTCTAACCTGCTGGCATTCATCACGGTGATTCTGCTGCTGGTATTTTTGCTGCTGATGCTGATTCCGCAGCTGGTGGAGAGCGTGACCCTGTTTGCCGGCAATCTGGACGGATATTTGGCCTCCCTTCACGGACTGCTGGATAAATGGGGGGTCTTGGCCACGGCGCTGAATATTGACCGGTTTATCGCCTCCTCCGAGGCTATCCTGACCGCCGTGTCGGACTATATCCGCAACAACCTTTCCTCCATTTTGACCACCTCCGTAGGGCTTGGCAAGGGGGCGGTTCAGTTCTGTATTGCGTTTTTGCTGTCCATCTATCTGCTTTCGGACAAGCCCCGGCTCAAGCGAGGCGGGCAGCGGCTGCTGAAGGCGTTGGTCGGCAAGGAGCAGTATGGTGACATATCGGACTTTCTCTCCCGGTGCCACGGAATTTTGAACCGGTACATCGTATTTAACCTGTTGGACAGCCTGATTGTGGGCATCAGCAATGCGGTGTTTATGGGCATCCTGGGCTTGCCCTATGTGGGTCTTGTGTCCTTTGTGGCGGCCATCACCAACCTGATTCCCACCTTTGGGCCGGTGGTTGGGGCGGTTATCGGCGCCTTTGTGCTGGTGCTGGTGAACCCCTGGCACGCTTTGGCCTTCCTTATCTTCACCCTGATTCTGCAAGGGCTGGACGGATATGTGATAAAGCCCAAGCTCTTTGGGGACTCCCTGGGGGTGTCCGGTCTGTGGATTCTTGTCGGCGTTATCGTTGGGGGACGGATGTTCGGCATCTTGGGCATCCTGCTGGCCATTCCTGCGGTGGCCATTTTGGACTTGCTGTACCAGGACTATCTGCTGCCGGCATTGGAAAAGCGGCGGCTCAAAGCCACCGCTTCGGATAAGCAGGAATAGGGTTAGTCCACAAAGAACACGCGGCCGTCCTTGCGGGGAGCTGCCTTGGGCGGCTCCCCTTCTATATAGCCCAGGGCCAGGTTGCCGACGCCTTCCCACTCCCCTTCTATGCCCAGGTCCTTGAGAAGGGCCTGCCACTCCGGCTGCTCAAACTCCTCCTTTGCCCGGTGAATCCAGATGCTGCCCAGGCCCAGGGCGTGAGCGGCCAGCATCATGTTGCCCATGACCAGGCTTCCGTCATAGATGCTGGTGAAGAAGCTCTTGTCCCTGAGGACCACCAGAATGACCGGGGCGCCATAGAAGGGGTCGATACCCTCATGGCCCAGAGCCCGGGCGTTGGCGGTCATGAGCCTGTCGCGAGTCTCCTTATTGGTGATGGCCAGGGTGATGGTGGCCTGGGCGCCCTTGCCGCTGGCAGCATAGCGACCGGCTTCGATAATCTGCTCGATGGCTTCCCGCTCGGGCATATCGGGCTTGAACTTGCGGATGCTGCGGCGGGTTTTCATGGCTTCAAGAATGGGATTCATGGTCTGCCTCCTATAAAAAAGATGGTATAAATATAGCAGTTTTCTTGAGTCGATGCAAGGAAAGATAGCCAAAACATGCAAAAAGAAAACTCACGGAAAAATTTTGAAAAAAGGAAGGACAAGAACGGTATTCTGTGGTACTATACTTATAGATGCGTTAGAACGATACCATCGCATCAGAGGGAGTGAACCGTATGCGTATTTCCATTTCCGGTAAGAATCTGGACATCTCCACCTATATGCGGGAGACGGCGGAGAAAAAGCTGAGCAAGCTCTCCAAGTTTTTCCCCCAGGATGCGGAAGCCCAGGTGAGCCTGTCGGTGGAGAAGAACCGCCACATCGTGGAAGTGACCGTGCCTTATGAAGGCCGCATCATTCGGGCGGAGGAAACCTCCGGCGATATGTACGCTTCCTTGGACAATGTAGTAAGCAAGCTGGAGAAGCAGGTGCAGCGCTATCGCACCCGGCAGGACAAGAAGCGCCGCAGCGGCGAAGTCATTGCCGATTTTGCCCCCACAACCCCCGAGGAGCCGGAAGCCTTCACCCCGCAGATTGTGCGTACCAAGCGCTTTGATATCCGGCCCATGAGCGAGGAGGAGGCCATGCTCCAGATGGAGATGCTGGGCCATTCCTTCTTCGTGTTCGAGAACGCCGAAACCGGCCTTGTGAACGTGCTCTATCAGCGCAAGGACGGCAACTACGGCCTGATTGAGCCTGCATAAGCACAAGGCATTTGCTCATACACATACAGCAAGCGCCCCGCCAAAGCGGGGCGCTGTTTTGTGCAATCCCTTAGGACTGAACCAGATATTCGGAGATGAAGGCATCCAAATCCCCGTCCATGACGGCCTGGATGTTGCCGTTCTCCACGCCGGTGCGGTGGTCCTTGACCAAGGTGTAGGGCTGGAAGACATAGGAGCGAATCTGGCTGCCCCATTCAATCTTCTTCATAACGCCCTTCAATTCTGCCATCTGGGCCTCCCGTTCCCGCTCCTGGAGCTCCAGCAGGCGGCCCTTCAAGATACGCATGGCCATCTCCTTGTTTTGCAGCTGGCTGCGCTCGTTTTGGCACTGGACCACGATGCCCGTGGGCAGGTGAGTGATGCGGATGGCGGAGGAGACCTTGTTCACGTTCTGGCCGCCGGCACCGCCGGAACGGTAGGTGTCGATACGCAAATCCTCCGGATCAATCTTGATGTCGTTGCTGTCGTCATCGAAGATGGGGGTCACATCCAGGGAGGAGAAGGAGGTGTGCCGCCGGGCGTTGCTGTCGAAGGGGGAGATGCGGACCAGGCGGTGGACCCCCTTTTCGGCCTTGAGATAGCCATAGGCGTTCTCCCCGTCCACCTCGAAGGTGACGGACTTGATGCCCGCATCGTCGCCCATGAGCAGGTCGATTTCCTTTACGGACCAGCCCCTCCGCTCGCAATAGCGGCTGTACATGCGATAGAGCATCTCGGTCCAATCCTGGGCTTCGGTGCCGCCGGCGCCGGCATGGAGGCTGAGCACGCAGTTATAGGCATCGTAGGGACCCTTAAGCAGCATCTCGAGTCTAAGGGCGGAGACCTTCTTTTCCAGGGATTCGAGCTCTGCCTTAATCTCCTCGGTGATGGACTCGTCGTCCTCCTCCTCGGCCATTTCGATGAGGGCGAGAATGTCCTCCCGGCTGCCGTTGAGCTTGGTGAGCCGCTCGAGCTTATCCTTGATGGACTTGACCCGCTGGGTTACCTTGTTGGCGGCATCCACATCGTTCCAGAAGTCGGCGGCGCTCATGCGCTCCTCCAGCTCGGAAAGCTCCTGTGTCAACTCCTCGGGCCGCATCTGGGCGTTGGCCTGTTCCAGGGTTTTGCTCAGTTCTCCCAGTTTGAACTTGTATTCATCCAATACAACCATGTTTATCTTCTCCTTCTGCTTTGGTAGATTTGTGTGCCGAGATACGCTTGTGCTTTACCGGGCGCTACAAGTTTCTGCCGTGGCAGTTCTTATATTTCTTTCCGCTGCCGCAGGGACAGGGATCGTTTCTGCCCACCTTATCGGCAGCCAGCTTCTTCATGGGCGCGTTCCCCTCGGGGGACGGGGTGTCCACGGGCTTGGCCACCTGCTGCCGCACCACGGGCGCCTTGCGGACCGCTACCCGCATAAGGCCC
Source organism: Clostridia bacterium (assembly GCA_017451295.1). Classification (GTDB taxonomy): domain Bacteria; phylum Bacillota; class Clostridia; order Christensenellales; family CAG-138; genus RUG472. The sequence goes on along the minus strand of JAFSPW010000057.1, from coordinate 12,966 downwards.
TTGACGGCCTCCTCCCGAATGGCCGAAACCATGGCATCGAACATTTCAAAGCCTTCGTTGGTGTAGGCCACCACCGGGTCCTTCTGGGCGTATGCCCTAAGGCCGATGCCCTGGCGCAGCTGGTCCATGGCGTCGATGTGATCCATCCAGTGGGTGTCCACGGTGCGAAGGAGCACCACCCGTTCCACCTCGTGGAGGTCGATACCGGCCTGCTGCAGCTCCTGGGCCTTATTCTCAAGGGCCCGATTCACATAGGCCCGGCAGATGGCCATCACATCCTCCTGACGGGAGACGGGCTGCCCGGCGAAAATATCCACCGGGGGCAGGGCGCATAAATCGCAAATCTCCTTGGCGACAAGGGACAGATTCCATTGCTCGGCCTTCCCCTCCTTGGGGCAGTAGGCGTTGACGATGCTCTCTATGGTGTCCTCTATCATGCCGAGGAAGCTCTGGTGCATGTCCTCCCCCATGAGGACCTGGCGGCGCTGGCCATAGATAATCTCCCGCTGCTTGTTCATGACATCGTCATAGCGCAGCACGTTCTTGCGGGTGTCGAAGTTGGCCATCTCCACCCGCTTCTGGGCGCCCTCAATCTGCCGGGTGATGAGGCCGTTTTCGATGGGAATCTCGTCCCCGGGGTTCAGCTTGGCCATGATGCCTTCCACCCGGTCCGCCCCGAAGCGGCGCATCAGCTCGTCCTGCAAGGACACATAGAACCGGGTGCTGCCCGGGTCCCCCTGACGGCCGGCCCGGCCTCTTAGCTGGTTGTCGATGCGGCGGCTTTCGTGCCGTTCGGTGCCGATGATGTGCAGACCACCCAGGGCCACCACTTGGGCGTGCTCCCGGTCCGTCTCCACCTTGAAGGCATCATAATACTCCTTATACTTAGCGCGGGCGGCGAGAATGGTTTCATCGCCGGTCTCCGCATGGCCCGTGGCTTCCTCGATTAAGTCCTCCTCCAGACCGTCTCGCATGAGGGCTTGCCGGGCCAAAAAGTCCGGGTTGCCGCCCAGCAGAATATCCGTGCCGCGGCCGGCCATGTTGGTGGCGATGGTGACGGCGTTGAGCTTGCCCGCCTGGGCCACGATTTGGGCCTCCTTGGCATGGAATTTGGCGTTTAAGACCTGGTGCGGCACCCCGGCCCGGCTGAGCCGGTCGGAAAGATACTCGCTCTTTTCCACGCTGATGGTGCCCACCAGCAGGGGACGGCCCGTCTTATGGACGGCCACAATCTCCTCCACCACGGCCCGGAACTTCCCGGCTTCGGTGGAATAGACCATATCGGGCTTGTCCTCCCGGATGCAGGGCTTGTTGGTAGGGACCTCCACGACATCGAGGCCGTAGATGGCGGTGAACTCGTCCTCCTCGGTCTTGGCGGTACCGGTCATGCCCGCCAGCTTATGGAACATGCGGAAGTAGTTCTGGAAGGTGATGGTGGCCAGGGTCTTGTTCTCCCGCTCCACCTTGACCCCTTCCTTGGCTTCCAGGGCCTGGTGAAGGCCTTCGTTATAGCGGCGGCCGATCATGAGCCGGCCGGTGAACTCGTCCACGATGAGGACCTGCCCGTCCTGGACCACATAGTCCTTATCCCGGGTGAAGAGGGCGTGGGCACGAAGGGCCTGCTTGATGTAGTGGTTCAGCTCCGTGTTCTCCACATCCGACAGGTTCTCCACATGGAAGTGCTTCTGGGCCTTTTCGATACCCTGGGCCGTCAGCTGGACGGTGCGGCGGCGAATGTCGCACATATAGTCCCCGCTGTCCTCCTGCTGGATGCCCATCATCTGGTCGGACTTGCTGATGTCCTTGATGTCCTCGCCCCGGGTGAGACGGCGGACGAACCGGTCCGCCTCCCGATACATTTCGGAGCTTTCCTCCCCCTGACCGCTGATGATGAGGGGGGTTCTGGCCTCGTCGATAAGGATGGAGTCCACCTCGTCCACGATGGCATAGTTCAGCTCCCGCTGGACCATGTTCTCCTTATAGACCACCATGTTGTCCCGCAGGTAGTCAAAACCAAACTCGTTGTTGGTGCCGTAGGTGATATCGCAGGCATAGGCAGCGCGGCGCTCGTCGGCCGTCAAGTCGTGGACGATGCAGCCCACGGAAAGGCCCAGGAAGCGATGAATCTTGCCCATCCACTGGGCATCGCGGCGGGCCAGATAGTCGTTGACGGTGACGATATGGACACCCTTGCCCGAAAGGGCGTTGAGGTAAGCGGGAAGGGTGGCCACCAGGGTTTTGCCCTCGCCGGTCTTCATCTCCGCAATGCGGCCCTGATGGAGCACCATGCCGCCCAGCAGCTGCACATCAAAGTGCCGCATGCCCACGGTACGCACGGCGGCCTCCCGAACCACGGCAAAGGCCTCGGGAAGCAAATCGTCCAGGGTCTCCCCCCGGGTTAGGCGCTCCTTGAACAGCTCCGTCTGCTGCCGCAGCTGCTCGTCGGTCATGGCCTGGTACTTCGGTTCCAGGCCGTTTATTTTGGCCACCACCGGCCGCATCTTTTTCAGCTTTTGCTCGCTGGTGTTCCCCAGCAATCTATCAATGAAACTCATATTACACTCCGCATACTATTTCAATATGGGAGTTTACCACAAAATTCCTTCTGCGTAAAGGGCAGAATCCCAATGCTGGCAAAAGGTTCACCGTAGGGACAAAATTCTACTCCTTCAGGCGGCGGATGACCTCCTGCATCTTCTGCCGCTGGGCCTCGTTCAAAAAGGGCCAAAGGGTGTTATAAATCTCCTCCATGCGGGTGGTGCTCATCTCCCCCGTCTGCTCCTGGGCCCGGGTCATGCGCTTGAGCTCCTCCATGAGCTCCCCTTCGGTGCTATTCTGCCGCTGGTGCAGAAACTGTTCCATCTCGTCCTGTGTCATGGGCTCACCCCCTTTGCTATGAGCCTATGCGCCCTTCCCCCAGGGTATGCCCGGTGGCAAGGGGCGGCAGGGGCGCATAGAATAGAGCATGAACAGCTATATGAACAACAACCGTCCCGGTCAGGCCGGGCCGCCTTCCCCGCCGCCCCATCCGCTGACCTGCGCTTTGGTACTTGCCGAGCAGGTGAGAATGGAACGAGGCCGCTTGGGAGTGGAGCAATATGTGCGCTGTGTGGGTCCCCTGCTGCCGCCGCCTTTGGGCGAGGAGCTTTCCCGGCGGCTGGGGGTGCCCCTGCCGCCCCAGAATCCGCCGCCGCCTCCGCCGCCGCCGCCCAATCGAAAGCCGCCGGAGGGAGGAAGCGGGGGCATGGACCTGCAGCAGCTGCTGCGGCTGATGAGCTGCCTGGGGAAAAAGTGAATTCCAGCGCCCTCTATTACGCCCGGGAACAGAAAACCGGGCTTGATTCATAGGTCATTTCGTTTTATACTATATATCACGCAAAGATATATAAGCGAGGTACCTATGAATTTTGTCTTTATTTCCCCCTATTTTCCCCGTACCTATTGGAATTTTTGCGACCGTTTGCACAGAAACGGGGTCAATGTGCTGGGAATCGGGGATGCGCCGTATGAGAGTTTGGAGGAGCCGCTACAGGAGGCTCTCACGGAATACTACAAGGTGGACACCCTGGAAAGCTATGAGCAGGTGTTCCGGGCGGTGGCCTACTTCTCCTTCCGGTATGGAAAGATTGACTGGCTGGAGAGCAACAACGAATACTGGCTGGAGCAGGATGCCCGGCTTCGCAGCGATTTTAACATCACCACCGGCATAAAATATGAGGATATCGGCAGCTGGAAGCGCAAGTATGCCATGAAGCCCGTATACTCGAGCGCAAATATCCCCACAGCCCGGTCCCACCTGATTAGCGATGAGGCTGCCGCCAAAGCCTTTTTAGAGGATATCGGCGGCTATCCGGTGATTGTCAAGCCCGATGTGGGCGTGGGAGCTGCTGACACCTGGAAGCTGGAGAACGACGAGGATTCGCAAACGTTCTTTCGCATCAAGCCCCCGGTGCCCTATGTGATGGAGGAGTTTATCTACGGGGATATCTACTCCTACGATGCCATTGTGGATTCCAACAGCGAGCCTTTGTTTGAAGCCTCCTCCGCCTTTCCGCCCTCCATTGCGGATTTGGTGAACGAGGATTTGGAGCTGTCCTACTACACCTTGAAGGAGGTGCCCCCTGTGCTATTGGACATGGGGCGGCGGACGGTGAAGGCCTTTGGTGTAAAGAGCCGGTTCGTCCACTTCGAGTTTTTCCGTCTTACCAGGGAACGGCAGAACCTTGGAAGGGTGGGCGACTTTGTGGCCCTGGAGGTAAACATGCGGCCGGCGGGCGGGTACACCCCGGACATGATGGATTTTGCCCACGCCACGGATGTGTACCAGATTTGGGCCGACATGGTGACGGCGGACAAGCGTCTGCTGCCCGAAAGCGGCCAGGACCATTGGTGTGTCTATGCCAGTAGAAAGGACAGCCGCACCTATCGCCACAGCCATGAGGAAATCATGGAAAGATACGGAAAGAACATGGCCATGTGCGAACGGATGCCGGACATCCTGGCCTCCGCCATGGGGAACCAAATGTACACCGCCCACGCCTACAGCGAGGCGGAGGTTAAGGAATTTATAGAGTTTGTCCAGCAATGGGCATAAGGAGGAGCTATGTTAGAGACCTATCACAAGCAGTACAGCCCCCGCATGGGACGGGACATGGAGCACGCCGTCATCGGCCACGGCGGCAAGGTTTGCCTGGCCTTTGCCCCCCAGGACGGCCACACCTATGACTTTAAGAACTTCGGCATGGTGGACACCGTGGCCCCCTGGATTGAGGCGGGGCGGCTGCAGATTGTGCTGGTGGACAGCGTGGACGAGGAGAGCTGGTCCGGGAAGGTAGGCACCTCCCCCCGGGAGCGGGCCGAGATGCAGGAGCGCTGGTTCCAGTATGTGACCCAAGAGCTGTTGCCCCAGTACCTGACCTATGGGCAGAAGGCCATGGCCATTGGCTGCAGCATGGGCGGGGTGCACGCCGCCAACTGCTTCTTCCGGCGGCCGGATATGTTCGACAGCATGATTTCCCTGAGCGGACTCTTTGATGCCAGCCATTTCTTTGGGGACTACATGGACGATCTGGTCTATGCCAACTCCCCCATCCACTTCTTGCCCAACATGCCGGCGGACCACCCCTGGCTGGATCTGTATCGGCAGGGGAACATCATCTTCTGCTGCGGCCAGGGCGCCTGGGAGGACATGATGATTCGGGATTCCAAGACCCTGGATGCGATTCTGTGCAACAAGGACGTGCCCCATTGGGCGGACTTCTGGGGCTATGATGTGAACCATGACTGGCCCTGGTGGCGCAAGCAGCTGCCCTACTTTATGGGCCATCTGCTGGGCGAGATGTAATACTAATCCACGCCTAACCTATGCACGCGGATTAGTATAATCCAGCCAGTACGCAAAAGCGGGACCGAGAACGGTCCCGCTTTCATTATCTTTCCATCTCCTCCACCGAGTCGATGCGCGGACGAATACACCAGAGTCGGACAGACCATTGACATATCCACGGAAAAAGGCCGTGCCCTTGCCGAGGAAGAAACCATTGCCGAGTATAGCGAGCGTATGCTGTCCGACAGCGATTTTGTCGAGCAGTTTGTAGAAGACCACACCGAGGCTGCAAAAACCTTGCGTGGAATTATCCAGCGCATTGTCAACGCCATAAATAAGGCGTTCAAACACTGGGAAAACCGCTATTATGGGAAGTCATGGGCAAATGAGCTTGCGGAGATGAAGGAGGAAAATAAGGTCGTTGAGGCGTGGTATAGCCTACTCGACAAAACCATCCAGAAGCAGGAGGCGGGGCCGCAAGTAAGGGGCACCGTTCAGGCGCAGGGCCGCAGGGCGCAGACCGAAGCCGTGCAGGAACAGCAGGAAACGGCGGAGAAACCCACAGAAGCAGAACGCAAAACCAGTCTGGATATGGATGAAGTACGAGCGACGAAGAGCGGCAGGTATGACAAGGCCGCTCAGTTTGAAGAACACAAATACTTTGCTGGCATTACGGGGAAGATGAGAGAGCAAAACCCAACGGGTTACACAAAGGTCGGGGAAATAACTGAAGGGAGCATTTATACTCGTATTGGCCTTCCCGCGGGCACTACGTACTTTGATAACAGCAAAATCCTTAAAGAACTGAATAAGAAGCACGATCCGTTACCCGTTGAGTATCTTAAACAGGTTCCGAAAATATTGGCGCATCCCACCGTAATTGTTGAAGCGAGAAAAGAAAACACCGTTAGCGTGTTCGGAGAAATACGGACAAAAGCAGGAACTCCAATACTGGTCGGCGTCATGGCTGCAAGAGACAGAACCGGACGGAATGTTATAACAAAAATCAGGACAGTACATCAGAGATTTGCGGACCTCTCTTCCTTGATTACAGATAAGTCTGTCTTATATATAACAGAGGACAAGAAAAAAGCCAAAGACTGGTTCCAAGCCTCGCACATAAACATGCCGTTAGGGGGAACTAAGTTTGGCTTCATAAGAAGCATAACACTCTCCAATGACCTTGTCAACAGATTCTCCCTCGACACCGATTATATGCGGCTGGCGGAGAAGTATAAGGCTGGCACCTTGACAAAAGAAGATGAGAGCAAACTGCGGAAGATGGTAGACGATGCGGCAAGGGCTAATGGCTATACAAGACGTGTCTATCACGGGACACCTCTCGAAACAACAAGCGCATCGAGAGGCAGGCTTACTGGCAAAGAGTATGACAAACTTGCGACAGATTACGCAGACAAGATTCTCCCGTTTACCGTGTTTAAGTCATGGATTCCCGGAAGAAAAGGAACATACACATCAACTAACAGGCAGGTCGCAGAAGACTTTGCTTTGCTATCTACTCATGGCACAACCGTATTTGATTTATACGCAAAGACTGATAGGCCTCTTGTGCTTGACGCACATGACAGCAGTTGGAAGAACCTGCCGCACGACGTTCTTGAGCAGGCAGGAGTTCCAATAACAGACAACTGGGGAAACGGTACTGTGCGAATCGATGATGTTGTCGATTATGCTCATGCTAATGGATATGACTCGCTTGTAGTTAACAACGTCCGTGAACTACTCGGAGAAGGAGACTCATCCCTGTCTCCTCTTACGAATGATGTTATTGTTTTCACGTCTGAGCAATTGAAGTCCGCAGACCCTATTGTATACGACAACGAAGGCAACATCATTCCTTTGTCTGAACGCTTTAAGCAGGACAACGATGACATTCGCTACACCTTTGACACCGATGCTATGCGCTCGGGTATCCGTGAGGCGTTCACGCAGATAAACGGGGACAATCTGCACGAAGCCATTGACCTTATGGACAATGTGCTGAGCGTAAGAGCGTGGGCGTTCAAGGATGTGTCCCGGATGATGGATGCGCTGGCTGGCAATAACAAAGACCTTAGAAACACCCTGCACACGCTTTTTGAGGAGCCGCACAGCAGAGCGACAGGGAACTATGCGAACGGCATAGCGAACTTGAACCGTCAGCTTTTGGACATTGGCAAGCGGGCTGGCGTGTTTGATGAGAAGGGCAAAAACTTTGACGAAAAGGAGTCGGCGTTCCTTGGAAAAAGAAACACTAAGAGCGAACCCGCTGCCCGAAGGCAGCGGGTTTAAGAACTTCATTCCATTTCTTTCTGCAAGCTCTATTCAAACCGTTGACATTGAGTCTTAATTATCTTTCCATCTCCTCCACCGAGTCGATGCGCAGCGATGTGTAGTAGAGCTTTTGCAGAGCGGGGCGGAAGTTGGCCACCACGGTGCCGGAGTATTTCTTGGTGATATAGGTGGAATGAATCACCCGGCCGTCGCCAAGGTACACCATGACATGGCCGATTTTGCCGCCTTTGGAGCCCAACAGGAACACGATGTCCCCCCGTTCAAAGCCGTCCAGGGACTCCACTCCCTCTTCCCGCGGCACGGGAACGGACATCTTCACCCGTTTGCGGCCCTGCCAAATATAGTCATTGATATTGGAAAGGCCGGAGGCGCTGGTTTCCGTAAAGTGATAGTGCACATAGGCGGTGGGATACAGCTCCATGCGCCCCAGGCACCAGCAGATGATGCCGGAGCAGTCGAAGGAGTAGTCCCCGGTGCGCTGGAAGTTGCTGTAGGGGGTGCCGAGGCACTCGTACTCCTGGGCGATGAGGTTCTCGATGATGTATTGCTTGTCATCGAAGATGCCGGTATGGATGCGGCGGGCGGAGTCGAAGCTCTTATAGAGCTCCGTTTCGGAGAAATGCTCCACCGCCTCCACGCGGCCCTCCTGCAGCAGCAGCACCCTATCCTCCCCCAGGTACACGCCGCAGTCCGTGAGCATGCCGGAGTGACGACCGGCCACCACGAACTCGCACTCCTCCATGACCCCGGTGCTGCGCTTGGGCAGCTCAGCGAAAAAGAGGATGTCCCCAAGCTGAAGCTGACCGGGGGCGGCCACATACTCCCACTGGGTGGGCTGGCCCTGATAATAGACGAGGCTTCCGGTGGAGTTGAACAGGCGGAAGAGGAGGCTGTTGTATGTCTCGTCCTTATAGTAGAGGGGATAGCGGGTCTCGTCCGCCAGGTCCTTTTGGAACAGCCGATAATAGTAGGGTTCAAAGTCCAGTCCCAGGCGGCAGAGGGCGGCATAGATATGCTCCTCCATGGGGCCAGAGACCGGCAGCAGCTGCACCAGCTCCACGAAAGCCTCCGGGGAGTAGGCGTTGGCGGTATAGCCCTGCTCCATGGCGGCGGAGAGATAGACCTCCACCTCCCCCTCCGTAAGCCCCACGCATTGGCTGCACTTGATGTAGCCGGAAAGGCCCTGCTGGGTGGTGACCTGGTAGAAGTCCTTTTCTATGCCCTGGATATACACGAGGTGATAGGACTCCCGGCCCAGAACCTGGGCGGTCTCCCGGGGCTTTTCATAGACGGGCACGCTCGCAAAGGTCATGGCCCCCAGTTTGCCCACATTTTGGGCGTTGGGGTCTGGGCTTGCATAGGGTGCCGGGGTGGGTGTCTGTGTTTGTTCCTGGAGCCAGAGGGGGAATAGAACCGTTTCCACCTCCTCATGGAAGCTGCGCCGGTCCATGGGCATGGAGGTGGGCGTAGCTGTGGGCGTGGGCACGGGGGTTGGCGTTGGTTCCGGGGTAGGCTCCGGCGTGGGGGTGGGCACGGGGGTTGGCGGCACATCCAGCACCACCACCGCATGGGTGGCCTGTGCCGTTGGCGCCGCCGTCTCTACCGCGGCAAGCGCCACCTCCGGCGTACTTTCGGTGCAGCCCCACAGGCACAGCAAAAAGACTGCGCCCAGGAAGCTGAAAGCTTTGCGATACCTGTTCATTATACGTTGAAGCGGAAGACCACCACGTCCCCGTCCTGCATGACATAGTCCTTGCCTTCGGAACGGATAAGGCCCTTGTCCTTGCAGGCGGTCATGGAGCCGTTGGCTACCAAATCCGCATAGGAGACCACCTCGGCCCGGATGAAGCCCCGCTCGAAGTCCGTATGAATCTTCCCGGCGGCCTGGGGGGCTTTGGTGCCCTTTTCTATGGTCCAGGCTCTAACTTCCTTGGGACCGGCGGTCAAAAAGCTCATGAGGCCCAACAGGTCATAGCAGGTGGAGATGAGCTTGTCGAGGCCAGATTCCTCGATGCCCAACTCCTGAAGGTACTCCGCCTTCTCCTCCGGCTCCAGCTCGGAAATCTCCTCCTCGATGCGGGCGCAGATGGTGAGGCAGCCGGCCCCTTCCTTCTGGGCCTGGGCATAGAGAGCCTTGACGAAGGCATTGGGCTCGCCGCCGATGTCGTCCTCGGCGATGTTGGCCACATAGATGACGGGCTTGTCCGTGAGCAGGAAGCAGGAGGCGATGACGGCCTTCTCCTCGGCATCCGCCTCGAAGGTGCGGGCAGGGAGCCCCTTTTCCAGGTGCGCATAGAGACGGCCCAGCAGCTCCCCCTCGGCGGCCAGCTTCTTATCGGCCTTGGCAAGGCGCACGTTCTTGTCGATGCGGCGCTGGAGGGTGTCCATATCCGCAAAAATCAGCTCCAGGTTCACGGTCTCTGCATCCCGGACCGGGTCGATGCTGCCGTCCACATGGACCACGTTGCTATCCTCGAAGCAGCGAATCACATGGACCACGGCATCCACCTCCCGGATGTGGGAGAGGAACTTGTTCCCCAGGCCTTCCCCCCGGCTGGCGCCCTTGACAAGGCCGGCGATGTCCACAAACTCGATGGTGGTGGGGGTGTATTTCTCGGGATGGTACATATCCGCCAGCACATCCAGCCGCTTATCCGGCACGGCCACCATGCCTACGTTAGGCTCGATGGTGCAGAAGGGATAGTTGGCGGCCTGGGCCCCGGCCTGGGTGATGGCGTTAAAGAGGGTACTTTTGCCCACGTTGGGCAGACCGATGACGCCCAGCTTCATTGCAGCTTCTCCCTCCCCGCTTTGAGGCGCTTCAGGCTCTCCTCCTTGCCAAGGAGCAACGCAATCTCGATGGCGCCGCCGGGGGTCACGGCCTTGCCGGCCAGGGCGATACGCACCGGCCAGAGCAGGGTGCCGTTCTTAAGGCCCTTCTCGGCGGCCAGGTTCATAAGCGCGGCATGCACCGTCTCCTCCTGCCAATCGGGGAGATTGGCAAGGACGGGGATGACCATATCTAAAACCTCCCGGGCTACATCGGGATTAGTCTTGCTCTTCTTGTTGGTGAACAGGTCCACCTCATACTCGGGAAGGGCGGCAAGGAAGTCCACCATGTCGGGAATCTGGGTGAACACCTCCACCCGGGGCTGCAGGATGCGGGCCAGGATGTCCGCCCGGCCGGTGTCGATGCCGGCCTTCTCATAGTAGGGCATGGCCTGGGCGGTGAAGGCTTCGGGGGAGAGCTTGCGTATATACTCCCCGTTCATCCAGGTCAGCTTGTTCACATCGAAGATGGCGGGAGACTTGCTCATGCCCTCCACAGAAAAAGCCTTTGTCAGCTCCTCCAACGTGAAGAACTCCCGCTCGTCCCCGGGGTTCCAGCCCAGCAGGGCCACATAGTTGACGATGGCTTCCTTTAGGTAGCCCTTATTCACATAGTCCTCAAAATAGGCATCCCCGTCCCGCTTGCTGAGCTTGTGGGAGGCGTCGCGCATGATGGGGGTCATGTGGATATAGGTGGGCTTTTCCCAGCCGAAGGCATCATAGAGCAGGTTATACTTGGGGGTGCTGGCCAGGTACTCATTGCCCCGCATGACATGGGTGATGCCCATGGTGTGGTCGTCGATGACATTGGCAAAGTTATAGGTGGGCATGCCGTCGGCCTTAATGAGAATCATGTCGTCCAAATCGGCACAGTCCACGGCGATGTGGCCATAGATGGCATCGTCGAAGGAGGCCTCTCCATGCTCCGGCACATTCTGCCGAATGACATAGGGCTCCCCGGCGGCCAGGCGCCGCTGAACCTCCGCCTTGGTCAAATGCAGGCAGTGCTTGTCATACTTGAAGGTCTCCCCCCGGGCGGTGGCGGCGGCACGGCGGGCGGAAAGCTCCTCCTCCGTGCAGAAGCAATAGTAGGCCTTGCCCATATCCACCAGCTGCTGGGCATAGGGCAGATACATATCCTTCCGCTCGCTCTGCACATAGGGGCCATAGTCCCCGCCTACATCCGGACCCTCATCCCAGTTCATGCCGATGCTCTTGAGGGTGCGATAGATAACATCCACCGCCCCTTCCACATAGCGGGCCTGGTCCGTGTCCTCGATACGCAGGATGAACTTGCCCCCGTTGGCCCTGGCATATAGATAGGTGTACAGGGCGCTGCGCAGGTTCCCCAGATGCATATACCCCGTGGGGCTGGGGGCGAATCTTGTGCGAACAGTTTGCATACTTCTATTTCCTCACTTTGTCGGTTTGAACGAATCCTTCAGGCCCACCACCCGGTTGAACACGGGCTTGTCCGGGGCGGTGTCCTTGTCGGCGCAATAGTAGCCCATACGCAGGAACTGGTAACGGGTCCCGGCAGGGGCCGCAGCGGCGGCGGGCTCCACAAAGCCGTGGAGAATCCGGAGGCTGTCGGGGTTGATGGTCTTCAGGAACTCCCGGTCCTTGGCGCCGCCCACATACTCCTCCTGCTCCTCGGCCTCGGCTTCCGCCTCGTCCGCCTCGGTCTGCTCCAGCAGCAGAGGGTCATAGTGCCGCAGCTCCGCCGCCACGGCATCCAGGGTGCTGAGCCAATGGATGGTGCCCTTCACCTTCCGCTGGCAATCGCCGCTCTTGGTGTCCGGGTCGTAGGTGCAGCGAATCTCGGTGACGTTGCCGTCTTCGTCCGTATCAAAGCCGGTGCAAAGGACGATGTAGGCACCCTTGAGGCGAACCTCGCCGCCGGGCTTAAGGCGGAAGAACTTCTTGGGCGGCTCGGGGTCAAAGTCGCTGCGCTCGATATACAGCTCCCTGCTGAAGGTGAGCTTGCGGGTGCCGGCGGTCTCGTCCCCGGGCAGGTTCTCCAGCTCCACTTCCTCCGTCTTGCCCTCGGGCCAGTTCTCGATGACCAGCTTCACCGGCTCCGTCACCGCCATCATCCGATAGGCGGAGGCGTTCAGGTTCTCCCGGACGCAGGCTTCCAGCAGGGCGGTTTCCACCACGGAGTCCGCCTTGGCGACGCCGATGCGGGAAAGGAAGTCCCGAATGGCTGCGGCGGGATAACCCCGGCGGCGCATGGCGCACAGGGTGGGCATGCGGGGGTCGTCCCAACCGGAGACGATGCCTTCCTCCACCATCATGCGAAGCTTCCGCTTGCTCATGACGGTGTTGGTGAGGTTCAGCCTTGCAAACTCAATCTGCCGGGGATTGGGCCGGTTATCAAACTCGCACTGCTCGATGACCCAGTTGTAGAGGGGTCGATGAATCTCATACTCCAAAGAGCACAGGCTGTGCGTCACCCCCTCCAGGGCATCCTGAATGGGATGGGCAAAGTCGTACATGGGATAGATGCACCACTT
>JAFSPW010000056.1 GCA_017451295.1 Clostridia bacterium | reverse complement strand
TCATCGCCAATACCTCCGACATGCCCGTGGCGGCCCGGGAGGCAAGCATCTATACGGGCATCACCATCGCCGAATATTTCCGGGACATGGGCTACAAGGTGGCCATCATGGCGGACTCCACCTCCCGCTGGGCGGAAGCCCTCCGCGAGATGAGCGGACGGCTGGAAGAGATGCCCGGCGAGGAAGGTTATCCGGCGTACCTAAGCTCGCGACTTGCGGAGTTCTACGAGCGGGCCGGCATGGTCCAGGTCTTAGGCTCCCGGGGCATCACCGGGGCCATCTCCGCCATCGGCGCCGTGTCCCCTCCGGGCGGCGATATCTCCGAGCCCGTGAGCCAGGCTACCCTTCGGATTGTGAAGGTCTATTGGGGCCTTTCCTCCAAGCTGGCCTATGCCCGCCACTTCCCGGCCATCGACTGGCTGCAGAGCTATTCGCTGTACCTCGATAGATTGGAGGGCTGGTTCAACGAGAACGTGGCCCCGGATTGGTCCAAGCTGGTGCAGCAGACCATGAGCCTGTTGCAGCAGGAGAGCGAGCTCGATGAAATCGTGCGCCTGGTGGGCATCGATGCCCTGAGCCACAAGGACCGGCTCACCATGGAGGCGGCCCGGTCCATCCGCGAGGACTACCTGCACCAGAACGCCTTCCACGAGGTGGACACCTACACCTCCCCCAAGAAGCAGTATCTGATGCTCAGCGCCATCTTGACCTACTATGAGCGTGCCAACGAGGCCCTGGCCGCCTTTGCCCCCTTCCAGCAGCTGATCAGTCTGCCGGTGCGGGAGAAGATTGGGCGTCTGAAATACGTACCCGAGGACCGGGCGCCCGCCGCCTATGAGGAGATTTTAAGCGACCTGAACCAGCAGATTGGGGCTCTCGTGGAAGGAGGATTGGACTGATGCAAAAGGAATATACCACCATATCCGAAATCGTGGGCGCCTTGATGCTGGTGAACCAGGTAGAGGGCGTGAAGTATGACGAGCTGGTGGAGATTGTCCAGGACAACGGGGACATCCGCCAGGGCAAGGTGCTGGAGGTCAACGGGGACAGGGCCCTGGTGCAGCTGTTTGAAGGCTCCCAGGGGCTTCGGGCCAGCACCTCCAAGGCCCGGTTCATGGGCAAGTCCATCGAGCTGGACGTGGCCCCGGATATGCTGGGCCGGGTCTTTGACGGCATGGGCAAGCCCAAGGACGGGGGTCCGGCGCTCATCCCCGAGAAGCACTTGAACATCAACGGCAACCCCATGAACCCTGCCGCCCGGGACTATCCGTCCGAGTTCATCCAGACCGGCGTCTCCGCCATCGACGGGCTCAACACCCTCGTTCGGGGGCAGAAGCTCCCCGTGTTCTCCGGCAGCGGCTTGCCCCATGCACAGCTGGCGGCCCAGATTGCCCGGCAGGCCCGGGTGCTGGGGTCCGACGAGAAGTTCGCCGTGGTCTTTGCCGCCGTGGGCATCACCTTTGAGGAGGCGGACTTCTTCATCAGCGACTTTCGAAAGACCGGCGCCATCGAGCGGACGGTGACCTTCATCAACCTGGCCAACGACCCGGCCATCGAGCGTATCTCCACCCCGCGTATGGCCATCACCGCCGCAGAGTACCTGGCGTATGATTTGGGCATGCACGTGCTGGTCATCATCACCGACATCACCAACTATGCCGAGGCGCTGCGGGAAATCTCCGCCGCCCGCAAGGAGGTGCCGGGCCGCCGGGGCTATCCGGGCTATATGTATACAGACCTGGCCACCATGTACGAGCGGGCCGGCCGCATCCGGGGGAACAAGGGCTCCATCACCATGATTCCCATCCTGTCCATGCCCGAGGACGATGTGACCCACCCCATTCCGGACCTCACGGGCTACATCACCGAGGGCCAGATCATCCTCTCCCGGGACCTGTACCGCCGGGGCTTGACCCCGCCCATCAACGTGCTGCCGTCCCTATCCCGGTTGAAGGACAAGGGCATCGGCAAGGGGAAGACCCGGGAGGACCATGCGGACACCATGAACCAGCTGTTCTCCGCCTATTCAAGGGGCAAGGACGCCAAGGAGCTGGCGGTGATTCTGGGCGATGCCGCTCTTTCGGACACGGACAAACTCTATGCCAAGTTTGCCGATGCCTTTGAGCAGGAGTATATCTCCCAGGGCTACTACACCAACCGGACCATCGAGCAGACGTTGGACATCGGCTGGAAGCTGCTGGGGATTCTGCCCCGCACGGAGCTAAAGCGCATTCGGGACGAATACCTCGATACGTATTATCACCCGGCGCAGTAAGGGGGAGCCTATGGCGGCGATTCAATACAAACCCACCCGCATGGAGCTGAGCAACCTGAAGAAACGGCTCAAGACCGCCGTGCGGGGGCATAAGATGATGAAGGACAAGCGGGACGAGCTGGTGCGCCGCTTCATCGTCCTGGCCCGGCAGAATAAGGCCCTCCGGGAGCAGACGGAGGAAAAGCTCCAAAAGGCCATGGACAACTTCGTGCTGGCCAAGGCCACCATGAGCAACAACGAGGTGGAGGAGGCCTTGCTCTATCCCGCCCGCGGCATGGAGGTGGAGGCGGACACCCAGTCCATCCTGTCCATCCCCGTGCCCAAGATGGCCCTTTCCACCGGGGAGGACATGGTCTATCCCTATGGCTTCTCCTCCACCAGCGCAGATTTAGACGGGGCGGTCCAGGCCATTGCCGAGGTGCTGCCGCTGATGCTGCAGCTTGCCGAGGCGGAGAAGAGCACCGCACGCCTTGCGGACGAGATTGAAAAGACCCGCCGCCGGGTCAACGCCCTGGAGTATGTGATGATTCCCCAGTACACGGAGGCTATCCACGCCATCCAGATGAAGCTGGACGAGAACGAGCGGGGCAACCTGTCAAGGCTGATGAAGACCAAGGAGATGCTGGAAGCACAGGCCCAATGAACCTAAGGGAAGTATCCAAAAAGGAGGGCTTCGGCGCAGACTATCTGCTGCCCGTTCCCCAATACGCAGACTGGACGCACCGCCGCAACAGCGGTGCGTTTGCGCCCCAGGCGGACTATATTGCAGGCGATGCGGCGGCGGCCTATCCGTGGGCCAATGCCCTGTGGCTGCTCATCTGGCCCTATGCCCCTGTGCAGGGCCATGTGTCCGGGTACTACTTCGCCTCCAATGCCAGCTACCACGCCATGATGCGGCTGCAGCGGGCGCTAAAGGAGCAGGGCATTGCAAGCGAGCGGGCCGCCGTGCCCGTAAAGCCCATCCTCACCCAATGGGGCATCGGGAGCGTCCTTGAAAACGACCTGGTGTTTATCCCCGGCTTTGGCACCCGGTTCGTGGTCCAGGCCCTCATGCTGGCCCTGCCCCCGGAGGATTTGGTTTTCACCCCCAAAAGGGAGCCCTTCTCTGCCTGTATCCATTGCCACCGGTGCGGAAGGTTCTGCCCCGGCGGCGCCATCGGCGGCCGGGGGTTCGACTGGCAAAGGTGCCTGAGGGCCTTTGAGGAGGGACCGGAAATGCCCCAGTGGGTCATGGAAAAGTTGACCTGCCTGTTGGGCTGTGAAGTCTGCCAACAGGTTTGCCCCTTAAACCACCCCTTCCCGCCTCGTGCGCTGACGGAGGCGGAGGCGGAGGCCCTGAGCCTGCAGCGCCTTATCAGCGGGGACGTGGGGGAGGCCCTTTCCCTTATCGGCAAAAACATGAAGAAGGGGGGGAAGCTCACCGCCCAGGCGGCGGTGCTGGCGGCCAACGAAAACCGGCAGGATTTGCTGGCGGCGTTGGAGCAGGCGCAGGATACAGCCCAGTCCCCTCTCAAAGAAACCCTCCTTTGGGCCATTTCCCACTTGAAAAACCAAGCCTGACACGCTATAATACCCTTGCGTGCCAGACGGGGAGGTAGCGGTGCCCTGCACCCGCAATCCGCTATAGCGGGGTTTCATCCCCCGTCTGAGGCTCGGAGGGGTGGTGCCTGTGCCGGGTACGGAGCGTTGAATTTCGGGGCTTGTGCAACGGAAGCCTGTGAACCGTGTCAGATCCTGACGGAAGCAGCACTAAGCGGAATCTTCCGTGTGCCGCAAGGTTTCCTGAGAGGAGCCATCGGCCCGGCAAAAGACCAATCCTCCCTGTCGAGGACGGGGTGCACGCATTCAAAAAGAGTGGGTTTCCACTCTTTTTGTCGTATATGGCTGGATTGTCTGCAGAAGCGGCCCAGCCACAACCGGCGACAGGCATAGTTATACTAATCCGCGTCTAAAACATGTGCAGTCGGCGAGCAAATTCTGCGTTGGTTCCATGAGGAGAATCGCAGATTGACTGGGGACCGTCAATCAAGATTTGACGAAGCAGAACCGGCACAGAAGGTGCCGCCCAATGT
>JAFSPW010000055.1 GCA_017451295.1 Clostridia bacterium | reverse complement strand
TAAAGAGAAAAAGCGGCAAAGAAAGCGATTATCAACTCAACTCAAACATGCCGGTGTAGAGTTTGTACAAAGAGAAAAAGTCGCAAAGAAAGGTATTATCAACTCAACTCAAACATGCCGGTGTAGAGCTGGTAGTAGCGCCCCCGCTGATTGAGGAGGGCCAGGTGGTCCCCACGCTCCATGATGACCCCGTGCTCGAGGACCATGATGGCGTTGGCGTTGCGGACGGTGGAGAGCCGGTGGGCGATGACGAACACCGTGCGCCCCTTCATGAGCTCGTCCATGCCCTTTTCGATGAGGGCCTCGGTGCGGGTGTCGATGGAGCTGGTGGCCTCATCCAAAATCAGCACGGGGGGATTGGCCACGGCGGCCCGGGCGATGGCGATGAGCTGCCGCTGGCCCTGGGACAGGTTGGCCCCGTCGGCGGTGAGGACCGTGTTATACCCCTCGGGCAGGTGGGAGATGAAGAAGTGGGCATTGCTCCGCTTGGCGGCGGCGATGCACTCCTCGTCCGTGGCGTCGAGGCGCCCGTAGCGAATGTTCTCCATGACCGTGCCGGTGAACAGATGGGTGTCCTGAAGCACCATGCCCAGAGACCGACGCAGGTCGTCCTTTTTGATATCCTTCACATTGATGCCGTCATAGGTGATGGCCCCCTGCTGCACGTCGTAGAACCGGTTGATAAGGTTCGTGATGGTGGTCTTCCCCGCCCCGGTGGAGCCAACAAAGGCTATCTTCTGACCGGGCTTAGCATACAGGCTCAGGTCCTTGAGCACGTCCACCTTCCCGTCATAGGAGAAGGTCACATGGTCAAAGCGCACGTCGCCCCGAAGGGGAATGCGCTCCTCTCCCCTCACCCAGGCCCATTGGCCCTTGCCCACATGCTCTAAGGTGTACTGGCCCTCGTCCACCTCCGCCGGGGTGTCCATCAAGTCAAAAATCCGCTCCGCACCGGCCAGGGCGTTGAGCACCGAGGCCACCTGCTGGGAAATCATGTTGATGGGCCGGGCAATCTGCTTGCTGTACTGCAAAAAGGCGGCCAGGGTGCCGATGTCCATGGTGCCCCGAATAATCATGGAGGTGCCCGCCATGGCGCTGATGGCAAAGAGGATATAGCTGGTGTTGCCCATGATGGGCATGAGAATCATGCCGTAGATGTTGGCCTTGGCGGCAGAGGTTCGCAGGTTCTCCGCCAGCTCGGCAAAGCGGCCCTTCACCTGCTTCTCGTGGCAGAAGACCTTCACCTCCCGCTGGCCCTCAAAGTGCTCCTCCACATAGCCGCTGGCTGCCGCCATAGCCGCCTGCCGCTGCCGGAAGTAGGCGGCGGAAAGCCGGGTGAGCCGCCCCACCAGCATGGTGGCGACGAACAGCACCCCCAGCACCAGGGCCGTCAGCTTCCAGTTCATCAGCAGCATAGCCGCCAGCATGCCGATGAGGGTGACGATGCAGCTGAGCATATTGGGCAGGGCTTGGCTGAGCATCTCCCGCAGGGCATCGGTGTCGTTGGTGAACCGGGACATAATCTCCCCGTGGGTCCGGCCGTCGAAGTACTGCAGCGGGAGCTTCTCGAGGTGCTCGTACATCTCGCAGCGAATCTTATACAGCACCCCGGTGTGGACCCCCAGCAGGAGGCGGCTGAGGCCATAGTTGGCCACGACGCCCAGCACATACACCCCGGCCAGCAGCAGGATATAGCGAACGATGGGCGCAAAGTCCCGGCTGCCGGTTTGGAACATCTGTCCGGCCAGATTGAAGATGGGCTTTAACAGATACGTCCCCGCCACGCCGGTCAGGCTCTCCACCAGCAGGCACATGGCGCAGACAATCAGAATGAAGGAATAGGGCTTGAGATACCCGAACAGGCGGCCCAGGGTCTTGCCGGCGTTCTTGGGCTTTGCCATGCCTTTCTTGCGCTCCATTTAGGCCACCTCCTTTCGCATCTGGGATTCATAGACCTCTTGATAGATTTTGTTCCGCGCGAGCAGCTCCTCATGGGTGCCCGTATCGTTGATTCTGCCATCCTCCAACACCACAATCAAATCCGCATCCATGATGGAGTTGAGCCGCTGGGCGATGACAATCTTGGTGGTATCCGGGCACACGCTCTTGAACGCCTCCCGGATGGCGGCATCGGTGGCCGTGTCCACGGCGGAGGTGGAGTCGTCCATAATGAGTATCTTGGGGTTCTTCAGCAGCGCCCGGGCGATGCACAGCCGCTGCTTTTGCCCGCCGGACACGTTGACGCCTCCCTGGCCCAGGTCCGTGTCGTACCCCTGGGGGAAGGACATAATGAACTCGTGGGCGCAGGCGGCCTTGCAGGCGGCCTCTATCTGCTCCTCGGTAGCCTCCGGGTTCCCCCACTTCAGGTTCTCCCGGATGGTGCCGGAGAAGAGCACATTCTTTTGCAGCACCATGCCGATGGCGCCGCGAAGCTCGTCGGTGGAGTAGTCCTTCACGTTCCGGCCGCCCACCTTCACCGTGCCTCTGGTGGCGTCATAGAGCCGGGGAATCAGCTGCACCAGGCTGGTCTTGCCGCTGCCGGAGCCGCCGATGATGCCCACCACCTGGCCGCTTTTGATGTGCAGGTCCATATCCGTAAGGGTGGGGTTCTCGGTGCTGCCCGTATAGGAGAAGGTCACATGCTCAAAGTCCACGGAACCGTCCGCCACCTTTAGTGTGGAGGAGCGATTCTCGTCGATATCCGGCACCTCGTCGAGCACCTCCACGAGGCGCTTAGCGGAGGCGGAGGACATGATGAGGGTGATGGAATACATGCTCAGCATCATCAGGGACATGAGGATGGAGCTGATGTAGGAGATGAAGCTGATCAGCTCCCCGGAAAGCATCTGGCCCGTGGCGATGTGGCTGCTGCCGATGCCCACCACGGCGAGGATACAGCCGTACATGGTGAAGCTCATCAGCGGCCCCGTCATAATCAGCAGCTTTTCCGCCCGGACCTGGGCCGTGCGGACCGCGTTGGCCCGGTCGGTGAATTTATCCGTCTCATACCCGCCGCGAACGAAGGCCTTCACCACCCGGATGGCGATCAGGTTCTCCTGGGCGGCGCCGTTCAAATCGTCGTAGCGATGGAGCATGGCGATGAACCGGGGATGGGCCTGGCTGCCGATAAGGTACAGGGCCAGGGCCAGCACCGGAATGGCCGCCAGCAGGATGAGAGACAGGCGGCCGGAGATGCGGATGGCCATGAAGGTAGCCAGAACCAGCTGGGCCGGGGAGCGCATGGCCATGCGGATGGTCATCTGAAAGGCCTGCTGGATGTTGGTGATGTCGTTGGTCATGCGGGTGATGAGGGACGGGGTGGTGAACTTGTCCGTGTTCTTGAAGGAGAAGTCCTCCACGGCGCTGAAGACCCCGTTCTGCAGGTTCATGGCAAAGCCCGTGGAAGCCCTGGCCCCGAAGATGACCCCCAGCATGCCCAAGGCCATGGCGCCGATGGTCAAAAGAATCATGACGGCCCCCATCTTATACACATAGGCCGTGTCCCCGAGGCTGATGCCGTTGTCGATGAGCAGGGCCATGTAGCGGGGAATCAGCACCTCGAAGACCACCTCGCCGATCATGCACACGATGGTCAGCAAAGCCGGTACCTTATACTTGCCCACAAAGCCCAGCAAGCGTTTGATGATGTACTTCATTTTCTGTCCTTTCTCTTGTCCTCTTCCATCAGGGTGCCGAACACCTGGTTGGCACTCATGCCCCGGCCCCCGAGGTTGTCCTGCATCTTGTCCAATATACGGCACAGGGTCTGCCGATCCTCCGGGGAGATATTCTCAAAGGCACGCTCGTTGACCCTGTCCAGCATGGCCCGCTTATCCACGGTGAGCCTCTGCCCTGCCTCGGTGACAAAGAGCTGGTTTCTCCGGCGGTTTACCGGGTCCACCCGCCGCTCTATAAGCCCTTCCTTTTCGAGGCGCTTGCAGCTGGCAGCCACGGAAGCCGCCGAAATATACAGCCACTTGGCCGCCTCCTCCTGGGTGCAGCCCGGGTGCTCCAGCACATATTCCATCAGGGGCACCGGCACCCGCTTTTGCCCCAGCTGTTCCCGCTCCCGGTTCAGGGCGCAGCGGTGCAGGGCGTTGACCAGTGCCATGCGCTCCGCCAATTCCTTTGCTTCCATCCTTCCTCCTTCGAACTTTGGCCAAAGGGCCCAACAAAAAAATAACCGATTAACAATTAACCGGTTAAGAATTATACAGGATTCTGTTTCCCTGTCAAGGGGTGAAAAAGAAAGAATCCCACGGAGCCAACGCAAGGGAAGTTAGGGAACAAAACGATTGTTTTTTTGTCAAAATGTTCCCTAACCAGGGGAGGTCAGGGCTGCAGGTAGTCCTTCACCATCCACAGCTTATCCTCCGGCAGCTGGAGGGTGAGGCGGGTGCCGGTGTCCTCGTGGGTCTCCTCCAGGATGTTCCCGGCCAAGCGGAGGGCGGGCATGCTTTGGTATTGCTCATAGGGGACAAACAGCTCCACGGTCCGCTGCCCGGCGGTAAGCAGCGCTTCCGCCCGCACCAGCAGGGTATCGAGGCCCTCCCCGGTCCTGGCGCTGATGTGGACGAAGTTCCCCCGGTGGGCCGGCAGAGCATCGGGCTTGTCTATCTTATTATAGACTTCCAGCCGAGGGGTGTTCCCGGCGCCCAGGGAGGTCAACACCTCCTCCACCACCCGCATCTGCACCTCGTAGTGGGGACAGCTGCTGTCGATGACATGGAGAATCAAATCCGCATCCTTCACCTCCTCCAGGGTGGAGCGAAAGGCCTCAATTAGCTCCGTGGGGAGCTTGTTGATGAAGCCCACGGTGTCGGAAAGAACGCAGGCGGTGCCCTGGGGCAGCGTAATCTGCCGCACCACCGGGTCCAACGTGGCAAAGAGCTTATCCTCCGCCAGCACGGCGGCGTTGGTGAGGGCGTTTAAGAGGGTGCTTTTGCCCGCATTGGTATAGCCCACCAAAGCCATCAGGGGGGCGGCGGTCTTCTTCCGGGCGGTGCGGCGCAAGGACCGCTGGCCCTCCACCTCCTTGAGCTCCTCCTTCAGTTCGAATATGCGGCGGCGAATGCGGCGCCGGTCAATCTCCAGCTTCTTTTCCCCGGGGCCGCGCATGCCCACGCCCGCGCCCTGGCGGCTGAGGGCCACGCCGGTACCCAGCAGCCGGGGTAATCTATACTGCAGCTGCGCCAGCTCCACCTGCAAGCGCCCCTCCCGGCTGGTGGCCCGGGTGGCGAAGATGTCCAAGATGAGCATGGTTCTATCAATGACCGGGGTGCCTAAGATGTCCTCCAGGTTCCGAATCTGGATGGCGGACAGTTCGTCGTCGAAGATAAACAGATCCGCCTCCGTGGCGCTGCTCATCAGCCGAAGCTCGTCCGCCTTGCCGGAACCGATATAGGTGGCGCTGTCCATGGCGCGCTTCTTCTGGCGCTCCTTGGCTATCACCTCCACCCCGGCGGTCTTCGCGAGCTCCTCCAGCTCCTGCAAAGAGTCATAGCCCTCGTTCCCCTCGATGCCCACCAGTATGGCCCGTTCGGGGCGACTCTCCGTCACCTCCACGGCGGGGGCTTTGAGGCGGTTGTCCGCCTCGATGATGGCATCCAGCAGTCCCCGCTGGGGGAGCCGGTCATAGCGCAGGGGGCCGTAGATAAGGGGCTTGCGCTCGCCCTCCATAAGCTCCCCCACGAAGGCGGCATAGAAGCTGGTGGGCTGGCCCTCCTTCACGCCAATGGCGCACATGGCATCCAGGCGCATGGAGTTCAGGGTGCCCAAATCCACATCGCTCAGGTACCCGCTGCCGTTGGGGTGGGTGTGAATGCAGCGAACGCCGCAGAGCCTGTCCATGTTGCGGACCAGCCGCATATCCGGCATGGACACGGTTCGATCGTCCCCGATGGACACATCCTTGATTAAGCCGCCCCGGGAGATATAGACGCTAATCTCCCGATTGATGCGGCCCGTGAAAGCGCACAGGGCCTCCAGCAGCTCCCTTGATACGAAGGTGCCGGCGCTCTGGTCCATGTCGTAGAGCGTTTTCATCTGCTCCAGCACCACATCCCGGATGCCGGCGGTGTTTCCGTTTATCTTCTGTTCCATGGGAAAAAGTATATCATGCCCCTGCAAAAAAGTAAATCCGCCGAATGCGGTGGCCCCTTCCGACATTTTGCCCAGAGGGCAAAATGCCACCTCCCCCATTTGGCTTTGCCAAACGGTGGAGGCAAGCGTTGAGCGCCTATGCCATCTTCGCTGAGCAACGGTGGAGGCAAGGGTTGTCGATATAGGGCAAGGCCCTTCGATATATTTGCTTCGCAAATTCGATATATGCCCAGGGGCATTCGATATGATATACATCCTTTCTTGTCCGCAGACATATCGTATCGAAGATATATCGAGCCCTAAATGGGCATATCGAACATCCGGCAGGATGTATATCGAAAATGGGCGGCCGAAGCCGCCCATTTATATTTCCCCTCACACGGGGGCCGTCTTTACTCCACCGTCAGCGTGGCGATGTCGGAGGTGGTGGTGCCGTCGGCGTTGGAGATGTCGCAGCGGTACTGGTAGCCGTCCATGTTGGCCTTGACGGAGACCTTCAGGGTGGCTCTGGAGCCGCCGGAGGCCTTCTTCCAGGTGTCCGTGCCGGGGGCCTGATAGTACCAAACGTACTTCTGGGCGCCCTCCGCCGCCACGGTGAAGGTGGCCTTAGCCTTGACGGCGGCGGTCACATCCTGGGGCTCCTCGGTAATGACGGGCGCCACCAGCTCCACCACGAGCTCGGTCACATCGGAGTAGACGGTGCCGGTGGGGTTGATGAAGGCGCAGCGGTATTGATAGCCGTTGGTCTTAGCGGAGGCGGTGACGGTCAGGTCCTTATTCTTGGAACCCACATTGCTCCACCTGCTGGCGCCGGGCTTTCGGACCTGCCAACGGAAGGAGGCATAGTCCTGTCCCTCGGCATGAAGGGTCACCTTGCTGCTGCTGATGGCATTCGTCTCGGCCTCGGGACTCAGGGTCACCGTGGGCGCAATCGCCAGCACATGGATGGTCAATTCCGGCGTATACACATAGCTCTTGTCCGGCTGCTGAATGCGGCAGCGGAACACATAGCCGTCCTGCTTCATCTTGGGAGTAAACACATAGGTCTGCTTCTTAGCGGAGCTGCCGGAAGCGTTTCTCCACTTGGGAGAACCGGGACGCTGATACTGCCATTGATACCGCTTGCCCTCAATGGGGGAGGTGAGACTGCTCTTTACACCCAGGACCACATAGGGGTTGACCCGCAGCTCACCCAGAACCTCCTGGGCCTGCTGGTACTTAGTATCCACCTGGGCCAGGTTCTCGACTAAGGTCTTGGTCTCGTCATAGGTCAGGGCGGCAATGTCGTCGCTGTATTCCTTTGCCTTCTGCTTGGCCTCGTCAGAATCCCAGTCGGTCATGGAATCCGTAATTTCCTTGGCCTTCTGGGCAACATAGTCAGCAAAAGCGGCCTTGTCCTGCAGCAGCTGCAAAGCGGCCTCGGCATTGGTGAGCTTCTGAAGGGTATCGGGGGAAACCTTCTCCTTCTGGGCAGGGGTCAGGGCTTCATAGGTGGCACGGGCGGCGGCGATGGCATCCTTGCTGTCCAGGGTCACGGTTTCAGGCAGCTGCCCAATGGTATCGGCAACGCCGTCGGCAGCCACCTGGTCCGGGTCGATGACGGTGAGGGTCACGGTGGTCTCGGCGCCTTCATAGTTGGCCGTATCCTCCGGCGTGAACACCACGGCATAGGCGGTGGTCTGGCTGTCGGTCAGAGCGGGCACGACGGTGCCGTCCTTCCAGGCGAAGGTACCGGGCACGCTGGCGGTGCCGCCGGTCAGGGTGCTGTTACTCAGGGCCTGGCCCAGGGTGATGTCAGATGCCGTGGGAGCCTGGGTTATTTCGGACTCGGCCGGGGCGATGGTGACGGCTACACTCTGGGGCCCTATGCTGGTGTAGTTCTTGCCGCCATCAATCTTGCACCAAACATAGTAGGTTCCGGCATTGGTCATTTCAGGCACGGAAGAAGTATAGGGTCTGCCGCCAAGGGCCGTATCCGGCTCGTTGTCGGCATCCAGGCCCACAGTGTACAGAGCGCTGCCGGCACTGGGAACGCCGGCGGCAATCAGCGCCTGGGCCTCGCCGGTATAGACCAGGTTTTCTTCGGCATGGGGCATCGTGGACCAGCCCTGGTTCACTGCCTTGGAAATGGTGTATTCCACCGATGCCGTGACATTGCCAATCTGGCACGATGCAACATATGCATAATCAGATGCATCTATGGGAGCCGTTGTTCCCAGAGGAGTGCTGCTTCTGCGGTAGTTAATGACGGGGGTATTCACACCGGGGATTTCACCGGTAAAGGTGGCATTAGCGTTAAGGCCATCACCGTACACCTGGTGAAGGGGGGCATTGAGGGTCAGGGTCGCCTCATGGTTGAGCAGGTCGCAGGGCTCCATGTTGGCGGCGTTTTGGGTGCAGGTTGCCGTGATGACATTGCCCTGGACGGAATAGCTGTACACATGGGTGTGAGGGGTAGGCTTGGCGATCAGGGCAAAGGAAACCTTCGCCACCTTACTGCCGAAGTTGTCCGTCCCATTGTATGCAATACGAGCCTCATAACTGCTGGAAACACCGGCTGTTCCGTTCTTGATTTTCGTAGTGCTGAAGGTAGAATCGCCCTTGCGATAAATAATATTATCCGTTGAAAGATTGAACCCGGTGGCGGCATTGTATTCCTCCAGGCCCACAAGGGATGCTTCCTTTGAAAGGCCGTCGAGGGCATACAGGTTTGTTGTCGCCACAATCGTCAGCGTCACCTTATTCTCGGGCAGCGTGCAGCCATCGACATCACAGGTGGCGGTGATGGTGTCGCCACTGGCGGTGTAGGTGAAATGGTGCTGGTGTCCATCCGCATGGGCCGTCCCGCTCATCCCCGGCAGCAGCCCCAGCACCATGGCCAGGACCAGCAGGGCACAACAAGTTCTTACTGTTTTTTTCATGTTCGTTCCTTTCTCTCCCGAAGGAGATTTTTTTATACAACAAAAAGCACAGTACCTACCTCAGGAGGGCGTACTGTGCTTGTTTGTTCAGCGAGAAAAGAGGGCTAAAGGGCAGACGAATCCCGACCGACCGACCGAC
>JAFSPW010000008.1 GCA_017451295.1 Clostridia bacterium | reverse complement strand
TTCGATATGCCCATTTAGGGCTCGATATATCTTCGATACGATATGTCTGCGGACAAGAAGGGATGTATATCATATCGAATGCCCCTGGGCATATATCGAATTTGCGAAGCAAATATATCGAAGGGCCTCGCCCTATCTCGATAACCCTTGCCTCCACCGTTGCGAAGCAAGGGGGGAGCTGGTATACTGGGGAAAAAGAGAGCAAGGAGGCAGACATGGTACACATCGGCAACGACTGGGACCAGCGGCTCAGGGGGGAGTTTGAGAAGGAATACTACCGGAAGCTGAGAGCCTTTTTGGTGGACGAGTACCGGCAGCACACGGTGTACCCCAACATGTACGACATCTTCAATGCGCTAAAATACACCTCCTTTGCGGATACCAAGGTGGTGATTCTCGGCCAGGACCCCTACCACGGCCCGGGCCAGGCCCACGGCCTGTGCTTCTCCGTGCAAAAGGGCACCGTGCCGCCGCCCTCCTTGCAGAACATTTTTAAGGAGCTCATGGCGGATGTGGGCATTCCCCAGCCGCCCCACGGGGAGCTGACGAGCTGGGCACAGCAGGGGGTGCTGCTCTTAAACACGGTGCTCACCGTCCGGGAGCACCAGCCCAACAGCCACAAGGGAAAGGGCTGGGAGATACTGACGGACCGGATCATCACCGAGCTAAACCAAAAGCAAACCCCGGTGGTGTTCCTGCTCTGGGGCGCCAACGCCCGGAGCAAGAAGGCCCTTATCACCAACCCCCTCCATGTGATTTTAGAGACGGTCCACCCCAGCCCCCTGTCCGCCTACAACGGCTTCTTCGGCTGCCGCCATTTCTCCAAAGCCAACGCCATCTTGACCGCCTCCGGCCAAACGCCCATCGATTGGGAGATTCGGTAATCCCAAAGCGCCAGCCCCCTTCCGTCATTTTGCCCAGAGGGCAAAATGCCACCTCCCCCATTGCTACGCAACGGTGGAGGCAAGAATCCGTTTCCAAAAGCCTTCCCCTTGAGGGGAAGGTGGCACGGCGAAGCCGTGACGGATGAGGTGGCATAATAAAAGCCCGGGGCCGTGAGGCACCCGGGCCTTCCTTCATGGAGCGGAGCGAGAAATCATGGCGCAGCCAATTCACGGGCGGCAGCCCAATTCATGGCGTTAGCCAATTCATTGAATGATTTGCACCTAACGGTGCGTGAATTGCCCTGCGGGCATGAAATGAACCTGGCGGTTCGTGAATTGACGGCTGACGCCATCGTGAATGGCCGCCGATGGCGGCATTGCGGCCCCCTCACACGGGGGCCGTCTCTAAAATGGTTTTAATACCCCGGCCTGCACCGCCGCCAGCAGCAAATCCGCCAGTATGCCCTCCCGCCAGCGGTAGAGGGTGGAGGGGGTGACGCAAAGCTCCATGGACAATTTGACCATCTGCTTGCTGCGGCTGCTGCGCGAGCCGGGCTCGTCCAGGTGGTAGAGCAGGGCGAAGAAGCGTTCCTTCTCCGGGTCCTTTCTGTGCAGGTCCGCCCTGACCCGCTCCACGGCCCAGACCCACCCGGCCTTCTCCCGGTACTTGGGGGAAAGGGGCGCATGGGCCTGACCTGCGGCATCGTAGCCCTGTAAATAGCTCCTGTTCTCCCGGTATGCCATGGCGTTCTTCTCCGCCAAGTGTCTCAGATCAAGCTGCACGTTGATCACCCCCTTTGTTCTTTCGTCACGAAAAGTATAGCAAAGGGGGGCAGGGACTGTCTGTCCCTTTATGGGACAAAAGGGGGAATCCGGGGGAAGGGACGGACGAAGGGAGGGGAGCTTGCGCGAATGCGTAGAACATGCTATATTCATCCTATGAGAGCGAGCAAAACATTTGTACAGGCGGCCCTGAGCGCCCAGGGGCACGCCCCCAATAAAAACCTGGGCCAGAACTTCTGCGTGGACGGGGAAAAGCTGACCGCCTTCGTGGGTGCCCTGCCGCTTGATGGGCAGACGGTGCTGGAAATCGGCCCGGGCCTCGGGGGGCTCACGGAACTGCTCCTTACGGCCGGGGCACGGGTCTATGCCGTGGAGAAGGACCCAAGGCTGTACGCGTTTTTGAAAGAGGACTTGCAGCACCCGAACCTGACCCTTATCCTGGGCGACTGCCTGAAGACGGACTATCGCTTCTTGCCCGGGGACTTTATCGCCGTGGGGAACCTGCCCTATTGCATCACGGCCGATGCGGTGAATATGCTGCTGTCCCTCGCGCCCAAGGGGATGCTGCTGATGCTGCAGCAGGAGGCGGCGGAGCGGTTCTTTGCCGAGCCGGGGCAGAAGATTTACGGCCCCACGGCCATGGTGACGGGGCTGTACTACACGCCCAGCCGCCTGGGCACGCTGCCGCCCGAAGCGTACTATCCCGCCCCCACGGTGACGAGCGCCCTTGTGCGCCTGGTGCGGCGGGCGGATGCCCCAACGGAAGCCCCCAAAGAATTGCTGAAATTTGCCGCCGCCTGCTTGCGTATGCGGCGTAAAACGCTGTATAATAACCTTACAAATGTGCCGGGCCTCACGGACATGCTGGCCCAAATGGGTCTGAGCCCCAGCGTGCGGGGGGAAGCCCTGACGGGGGAGCAGCTGCTCGAGCTCTATAGGCGCATCCATTCATAAGGAGGAATAACTATGGATAAGAAGGTAAAGAAGATTCAAAAGGGCGCCGCCATAGGCTTTGTGGTGCTGAAAATCCTGCGCATCATCCTCATCGTGTGCATGGTGCTGCTGGTGGCCGCCCTGGTGGTCGAAGCCCTCATCAACGAAGACAGCCTCCAGGGCACCCTGGTGCATAACGGCGTCATCACCTGGGACTTTAACCAGATGGGTGTCACCTTGCCGGATATGGGCGGCCTCATCCAGGATAGCGTGCTGCAGCTGGAGACCAAGGACTTCAAACTGGTGGTGATGTTGGTAACGGCCGTGGCCCTTATCGTGCTGGCGGCGGCCTATGCCCTGCTGCTGGTGGCCGGGTTCCTCTTTAAGAACATGAAGAACGAGGACACCCCCTTCACCCGCAAGAACGTGCGCCTGCTGCGGCTGCTGGCCATATTGGGCCTGGTGTTCTGGCTGGGCGGGATTGTGCTGGGCTACTTTGCCATGAGCGAAATCGTCCGCCGGCTGAGCCTCGATATCCACAGCATCACCATCCGCTTTGACCTCACCACCCTGGGCGTGTGCCTGCTGTTCTTCCTGCTGGCCAACATCTTTAACTATGGCCGTGCCAAGGAGGAGGACCTAAAGGCCGCCAACGCTGCCCTCGCCCTTATGCAAACCCCCGCCCCCGCACCGGCGCCCGCGCCCGTCCAGGTGGCCCCCGCGCCTGAGGAGCCCGCCCCCGAGGTGGCGGACCCCGTCATCGTCCCGGAGCCCGCCCCCGCCGAGCAAGCGCCCGCAGAGGATACGCCCGCAGAGGATACGCCCGCCGAGGAATAAGCCCCGAAACGCAGCCCCGCCCCTTTGCGGCGGGGCTATAATTCTATTTATGCGAGACTTTTATAGAAATAGCTCCCCTAATGAGATATTTTTTGCCCTCCTGAATAAGTTTTTTTCAAAAAAGTGCTTGACGGGAGAGGGGATAGATGGTAGTATACCACCAATCGCATAGGACATGGGATTTTTGAGGAAAGGAGACGGCTATGATCCGCAACCGCTTGCACAGCATTATCATCGTACGACTGAGCGTCCTGCTGCTTAGCGGGGGGCTGCCGTCTGCGTGTGCATAACGCCACAAGGAAAGCAACGGCGGCCCCAAAGAGCGGGTCGCCTTTTTATATGCTATGTGTTTGATTAACCAAGGAGGAAAACAAAAACCATGAAACAAACCGTAACCAAAGTCGTCGCCCTTGTATTGGCGATGGTTCTCGTATTCAGCTTCGTCGCCTGCTCCGGCAACGATGAGAAGACCGAGGCCAACACCGAAACCACCGAAACCACCGCCGCCGGCACCATCAAGGTGGGCGTGCTGGCTCCCCTCACCGGCGCCGTGGCCGAGTACGGCAACGCCGTCAACAACGGTGTGGTCATGTATGTGGAAGAGCTCAACGCCAACGGCGGCATCAACGGCAAGCAGATCGAGCTGGTCACCTACGATGAAGAAGGCGACGCCGTCAAGGCCGTTACCGGCTATGGCGCCCTCGTCGATCAGGGCGTGGTGGCCATCATCGGCGATGTGACCACCGGTCCCACCGTGGCCGTGGTGGTCGAGAGCCAGGCTGACGGCACGCCCATGATTACCGCTTCCGCCACCGCCGCCTCCGTCACCTGTGAGATCGGCGCCGACGGTGCCGTGACCCGGGTCTATGAGAACATGTTCCGTTCCTGCTTCATCGACCCCTTCCAGGGCGAGAAGATGGCCGCCTTTGCCGTTGAGGAGCTGGGCGCCAAGACTGCCGCCGTCATGGTGAACACGGGCCTCGACTATTCCACAGGCTGCGCCGATTCCTTCAAGGCCCAGGCCGCCGCGATTGGCCTTGAAATCGTGGCCGAGGAGAGCTACTCCGCCGATGCCGTGGACTTCCAGGGTCAGCTGACCAACATCGCCGCCAAGAACCCCGACGTGCTGTTCATCCCCGATTACTATTCCGTGGTGGCCCTGATGGCCCCCCAGGCCGCGGCCGCAGGTCTGAAGACCACCTTGCTCGGCAGCGACGGCTGGGACACCGTGCTTGACGTGGTCACCGACCCCGCCCTTATCGACGGCGCTTACTACTGCTCCGGCTACTCCACGAGCGACACCCGTGAGGAAGTGCAGACCTTCGTGAAGAACTACGAAGCCAAGTACGGCGCCACCCCCAACATGTTCGCCGCCCAGGCCTATGACGCCGCCATGATTATGGCCGCCGCCCTCGAAAAGGCCGAGGCCTCCGGCGCCGCCGCCGGTTCCGACGAGTACAAGGCCGCCATCATCGCCGCCCTGGACGCCACCGACATGGATTGCGTCACCGGTCATGTGACCTACGACGAGTACAACAACCCCCAGAAGTCCGCCGCCATCATCAACATCAAGGACGGCGCCGCCAATTACTGGGGCAACTACTAAGACTCCTTCGGGCCGGGCAAGCCCGGCCCCTACCCCGTTTCAAGGCATACGCAACCGCAGGGGAGGGGCTTGCCCCTCCCGCCTCGCCCATAAACGGGGCACCATACTAAATTAAGGAAGGCGGGCCGCGGCAAAGGCGGTCCGGAAGGGAGGACAGAAATGCTGTTTCTTTCCCAATGTATCAACGGTTTGCAGCTGGGCAGCATCTACGCTCTGGTGGCGCTGGGCTACAGCATGGTGTATGGCATCATTCGCCTGCTGAACTTTGCCCACGGAGACGTGATCATGATCGGCGCATACATCGCTTTGCTCACCATCGGCGCAGGGGTCAACCCTGCGCTGGCGGTGGTTTTGACCATTTTGGGCTGCGTGTTCATCAGCGTGCTTATCGAGCGGGTGGCCTATCGGCCGCTACGCAGTGCGCCCCGCATCTCTTTGCTCATCACCGCCATCGGCATCTCGCTGCTGCTGCAGAACCTGGCGCAGCTGCTGTTTTCTGCCAACACCCGCCCCTATCCCGGCGCCGCCATCATTCCCACCAAGGCGCTGAGGCTCGGGGCCCTGTCGTTGAGCCTGTCCACCATCGTCACCATTTTGGTGTCCGTGGGGGCCATGACTGCCCTGCACCTGCTCATACAGAAGACCCGCATCGGCAAGGCCATGCGGGCCGTGTCCGAGGACACCGGGGCGGCTCAGCTCATGGGTATCGACATCAACAAGGTCATCTCCGTCACCTTCGCCATCGGCGCCGCGCTGGCCGGCATGGGCTCCGTGCTCTTCTGCTGCCGCTATCCCATCGTCAACCCCAACATCGGCTCGATGCTCGGCCTGAAGGCCTTCGTGGCCGCGGTGCTGGGCGGCATCGGCTCCATCCCCGGGGCCGTGGTGGGCGGCTTTGCCATCGGCTTTGCAGAGGTGCTGGTGACGGCCCTGGGCTTCTCCGCCTGGACGGATGCGGTGGTGTTCGTCATCCTCATTGTGGTGCTGCTGTTTAAGCCTGCGGGCCTGCTCGGCCGGGGCGTGGCAGAGAAGGTGTGAGGCGGCTATGAAGCACTATCGTCAAATTCCCTTCTTCCTGCGCTATATCATCAACGCCGCCGTGCTGGTGGGCTTTTTGCTCCTGGGGAACGGGATTCTCTCCTCCGGTGTCATGAACCGGGCCCAGAGCTCCGTGGTGCTGCAGATTGGCATCTATGTGCTGCTGGCCGTGTCATTGAACGTGGCCACCGGGTATTTAGGACAGCTGCCGTTGGGCCATGCCGGCTTTATGGCCATCGGCGCCTACACCGCCGCGCTCATCTGGAAGGCCCTGCCCGGCAAGAGCCCGGCCGTCATCGTGCTGGGGCTCATCGCGGGGGGGCTCCTCTCCGCCGTGTTCGGCATCCTTATCGGCGTGCCCGCCCTGCGGCTAAAGGGCGACTATCTGGCCATCGTCACCCTGGGCTTTGGGGAGATTATCCGGGTGCTTATCATCAACCTGCCGGGCATCACCGGCGGCACCCCGGGGCTTATGAGCATTCCCAAGCACTCGAGCTTCCTCGTGGTGTACATCACGGTGATTGTCTCCTGCGTGCTGATCCACACGCTGATGAAATCCCGCCACGGCCGGGCGATTCTCGCCATCCGCGAGAACGAGATTGCCGCGGAAGCTAGCGGCGTCAACACCACCTTCTATAAGGTGCTCGCCTTCACCGTGTCCGCCTTCTTTGCCGGGGTGGCCGGCGGGCTCTATGCCGGGTACACCGGCATCCTGACCCCCGGGAACTTCACCTTTATGACCAGCATCAATATCCTCGTCATGGTGGTGCTGGGCGGCCTCGGGTCCATGGCGGGGTCCATCATCGCCGCCTCCATTTTGACCGCGCTGCCGCTTGCCCTGCAGAGCTTCAATAAGTACCGCATGGTCATCTATGCGCTGCTGTTGATTGTGGTCATGATTTTCAAGCCCTCCGGGCTCCTGGGGCGGTACGACTTCTCGCTAAGCCGCATCCTGGAGAAGATTATCAACGGGCAGCTGTTCAAAAAGTCCCAAAAGGCAGGTGAGGAACATGCCTAAGATGAAGAATGTCAACAGCAACATGGTCCCCCTGGACGGGCTGGGCATCATCCCCGAGCGGGATGCGGGCACGCCGCCCATCCTGGACATCCGGCACCTGTGCGTGGACTTCGGGGGTCTACGGGCGGTGGACGATTTCACCCTGCTCATCGGCAAGACGGAGATTGCGGGTCTGATCGGCCCCAACGGCGCCGGAAAGACCACCGTCTTCAACCTCTTGACCAACGTGTATAAGCCCACCGAGGGGCACATCCTTCTCAACGGCCAGGACACCCGGGGCAAGAGCATGCACCAGCTGAACCAGTTGGGCATCGCCCGGACCTTCCAGAACATTCGCCTGTTCTCGGGCATGACCGTGGAGGACAACGTGAAGGTGGGCATGAGCCACGGCTACAGCGACAGCGTCCTTTCCGCCATGCTCCGGCTCCCCAGCTGGTGGCGCACGGAGCGGCGGCAGCATATCCGGGCGCTGGAACTGCTGGATTTATTCAACCTGGCGGATAAGGCCAACACCCTGGCGGGGAACCTGCCCTACGGGGACCAGCGGCGGCTGGAGATTGTCCGGGCGCTGGCTTCGGAGCCGAAGCTCCTGCTGCTGGACGAACCGGCTGCGGGCATGAACCCGTCGGAGACCCAGGGGCTCATGGAGAACATCCGCATGCTTAGGGATGAGTTTAACATCGCCATCATGCTCATCGAGCACGATATGAGCCTGGTCATGGGCATCTGCGAGGGCATCGCCGTGCTCAACTACGGCAAGATTATCGCCAAGGGCACTCCCAAGGAGATTCAGAGCAACCCCGTGGTCATCGAGGCGTATCTGGGGGAGGAGGCAGTCAAATGATGCTGGAAGTCACCAACCTGAACGTATTCTACGACAACATCCGGGCCCTGACGGACGTCTCCTTCTCGGTGGAGGAGGGGGAGATTATGACCCTCATCGGGGCCAACGGCGCCGGCAAGACCACCACGCTCATCACGCTCTCGGGGCTCAAAAAGGCCCAGAGCGGGACCATCTCCTTCCTCGGCAAGGACATCACCAAGACCACGCCCCAGAGCCGGGTGGCCATGGGCATGAGCCAGTCCCCCGAGGGGCGGCGGGTGTTCCCGGGACTGACGGTGCTGGAGAATTTGGAGATGGGCGCCTACCTGCGTAAGGACGACATATCTGCCGACATGGAGAAGGTGTTTGCCTACTTCCCCCGGCTCAAGGAGCGGCGCAAGCAGAGCGCGGGCACCCTTTCCGGCGGCGAGCAGCAGATGCTGGCCATGGGCCGGGCCTTGATGAGTAGGCCGAAGCTCATGCTCCTTGATGAACCCTCCATGGGGCTTTCGCCCCTGCTGGTGTCGGAAATTTTCGCCATCATCCGCCAGCTCAACGAGGCGGGCACGACCATCCTTCTGGTGGAGCAGAACGCCGCCGTGGCCCTGAAGCTCGCTCACCGGGCGGCGGTCATGGAGACCGGCCGCATCGTCCTCTCCGGCACGGGCGAGGAGCTCAGCCGCAGCCCCGCCGTGCAGAAGGCGTATTTGGGCGGGTAACGGCCCCCGTATGAGGGGCCAGACCATTTGCGGCAAATATAATTTGATATTACTGTCGGAAGAAAGGGCCGTTCTCGGCCCTTTCCTCTTATTGTGTGCCGCAAATTAACGGCGTTTTTGGGCCTTCATATAGCTTACTATAATTCGGCCCAAAGAACGCCGTTTCTGCCCTCCTCCTCGGGGGCCTTGCTGAGCGCAAGCGACGCCCCCGCTCTTGCCTCCACCGTCTCCCCCTCTTGTCATCCCGACCGAGCGAAGCGAGCGGAGGGATCTGGGAACCGACTTGCTTGTCCAAGAGATTTCTCCGCTCGGTCGCTGCCGCTTCCTCGGTCGAAATGACAAAAGAGCGTTCTTGCCTCCACCGTTTGGCAAAGCCAAATGGGGGAGGTGGCACGGACAGCAAGCTGCCCGTGCCGGAAGGGGCCAGCAACATTCTGCACTTTTGAAAAAACCTATAGCCCGAAAATGTTCGCCATGGTATACTGTATTTATCCTAAAACAAGAGGGGACAAGTATGCGTAAAACCAAGATAATCTGCACCATTGGTCCGGCCAGCGATAAGCCGGAGGTCTTTCGGGCCATGTGTGAGGCGGGCATGAATGTGGCCCGGCTCAACTTCTCCCATGGCACCCACGAGGAGCACCAGAAGAAGATAGACATGATCAAGGCCGTGCGCGAGGAGCTCGATTTGCCCATCGCCATCATGCTGGACACCAAGGGGCCGGAGTATCGAATCAAGACCTTCGAGAAGGGGAAGATTACCCTACAGGATGGGGACAGCTTCACCTTCACCACCCGGGATGTGGTGGGGAACGAGGGGCTGGTCTCCGTGAGCTACGGGGGCCTAATCAACGACCTAAGCGTGGGGGATAGGATCCTCGTCAACAACGGCCTTGTCATCTTCGAGGTGGAGCGCCTGGAAGCGGGCACGGAGGCCCATTGCCGGGTCATCACCGGCGGCGTGCTCTCGGACAGAAAGAGCATGAGCTTCCCCGGCAAGGTCATGCGGCAGGAGTATTTGAGCGAGCAGGACAAGGCGGATTTGCTGTTCGGCATCCAAAACGGGGTGGAGTTCGTGGCCGCCTCCTTTGTGTCCAGCAAGCAGGACATCCTGGACCTGAAGGACTTTTTGAAGGCCAACGGCGGGGAGAATATCGACGTCATCGCCAAGATTGAGAACCGGCACGGGGTGGACAATATCGACGAAATCTGCTCTGTCTGCGAGGGCATCATGGTGGCTCGAGGGGACTTGGGGGTGGAGGTGCCGTTTACGGAGCTGCCCGCCATCCAGAAGCACCTGATTACCAAGTGCCGCATGCTGGGCAAGCGGGTCATCACCGCCACGGAGATGCTGGAAAGCATGATCGCCAACCCCCGGCCCACCCGGGCGGAGATTAGCGACGTGGCCAACGCCGTCTATGACGGCACCAGCGCCATCATGCTCTCCGGGGAGTCCGCCGCCGGCAAGTACCCGGTGGAGGCGGTTCGCACCATGAGCGAGATTGCCCAGGAGACCGAGCGGCACATCGACTACGCCGGGCAGTTCGAGGGCAGGAGCTTCGTCATCCGCAACCGGGTGGACGCCATCTCCCACGCCGCCTGCACCATGGCCATCGACCTGAACGCCAGCGCCATCGTGGTCACCTCTTTAAGCGGGCTCACGGTCCGCATGGTGTCCCGGTTCAGGGCACCCATCACCATTTTGGGTCTGGCTACCAACAAGACCGCCTGGTATAAGCTGGCCCTCTCCTGGGGCGTGGTTCCGTTGCTCACCGAGCAGTTCCCCAGCATGGAGGTTCTCTACTACTACGCCCTCAAGGCCGCCAAGAAGACCCTGCACCTGAACGCCGGCGACACCGTGGTCATGACCGGCGGCAACACCACGGGGGAGAGCGGCAACACCAATGTGCTGCGTATCGAAACTGTAAAATGACGGCCCCCGTGTGAGGGGGCAGACCATTTGCGGCATATTTAATATGAATTACTGTAGGTAGAAAGGGCCTTTGCGGCCCTTTCCTCTTATCATGTGCCGCAAATTAACGGCGTTTTTGGGCCTTCATATAGGGAACTATAATTCGGCCCAAAGAACGCCGTTTCTGCCCTCCTCCTCGGGGGCCTTGCTGAGCGCAAGCGATGCCC
>JAFSPW010000054.1 GCA_017451295.1 Clostridia bacterium | reverse complement strand
GCAATCCCCCCTTACTCCCCCCTTTACACAAGGGGGGCTTTTTAACGCCCGACCGTAGGGGCCGACGCCCTCGGCGGCCCGCTTGCCGACCTGCTTGTACAAGAGATTTCTCCGCTCGGTCGCGTTGCTCCCTCGGTCGAAATGACAGGGGGGGAGAGGTCGCTCCGCTCCATGAAGGAAGGCCCGGGTGCCTCACGGCCCCGGGCCTATAGTATGCCACCTCATCCGTCACGGCTTCGCCGTGCCACCTTCCCCTCAAGGGGAAGGCAAGGCGGGGAAGCCTTTTGGTCTGCCACCTCATCCGTCGCCTGCGGCGCCAGCTTCCCCTGGGAGGGAAGGCTTTTTAAGAGGGCGCATTTGTACAAAGGGAAAAAGCGGCGGGGATTATGCCTCGATGAGTTTGGAGAGCTGTCCGAGGGCGCTGTCAAAGGCGGCGTCAGAGAAGCAGTAGCCCATGGTCAGGTGCCGGGCACGCAGGGCCACGACCTCGTCCTTGATGTTTGCATCGTGGAGGATGCAGGCGGCCATGAGCTCCGCCAGGCGGTCGAGGGCCTCGTCGTCAAAGCCGAAGCGGGTCATCTCCCCCAGGCCCATGCGAAGGGCGCCGGCCACGGCGAAGCCCTCCTCGTCGGGGGTGGCCTGGTAGTTGACGATGATGTTGTTTTTCTCCAGCCGCTCCGCCATTTCGGGGCCTCTGCCGGAGCCCACGCCCAGAAGGACCTGGTGGGTCTCGGTAAAGTCTATGGCGGGGTCCCCCTTCACATCGAGGCCGT
This sequence comes from Clostridia bacterium, assembly GCA_017451295.1. Taxonomy (GTDB): domain Bacteria; phylum Bacillota; class Clostridia; order Christensenellales; family CAG-138; genus RUG472. The sequence goes on along the minus strand of JAFSPW010000054.1, from coordinate 37,105 downwards.
TGTTTTTCAGGGCCTTGGCAAAGTGCTTGGCGTTGTGGATGAGGGCGCTCTGGTAGGCATCCTTGAAGGTGTTCATCTCATAGGCGGCCATGAGCAGGCCCAGCTGGGTGCCCAGGTGGTGGTTGGAGACGCTGCCGGGGAAGGTCCGCTTTTCCACCGCCTTCCAGATGCCGTACTCCTCCTGCTCCTCTGTCCAGTTGGTGGCCACGATGCCCCGCTGGGGGCCAAAGAAGGTCTTATGGGTGGAGCCGGTGACGATATGGGCTCCCTCCACAAAGGGGTTCTGGAAGTAATCCCCCACGAGGCCCAACACATGGGCCATGTCGTACATGATGGTGGTGGGGATGCCCTGCGCCTTGACAAAGTCGGCAATCTCACGAACGGGCTCCCGATAGAGGACCATGCTCTTGCCAAAGACGATGAGCTCCGGCGTATACCGGGCGATGAGCTCCTTGGTGGCCGCCACGTCGATTTTATACAGGTTGTCCGGGCACACGGGGAAGTTGATGACCCTGTACTTGCCGGTGACGGGGTCCCGGGCGATATAATCGTGCAGCGCCCCCATGGGCTGGGCGGACAGGTGACCGCCTTTAATCAAATGGTTGTTGAGCACATACCCCAGGCGCTGGGGGTCGGCACTCGTATGGAACCGGTTCTTATAGCTCATCAGGGCAGAGAAGGCCACGGTGTTGGACATCTGACCGGGCAGGAGCCGGGTCTCCACCTCGGTGCAGCCCATATACTGTCGCATCTGGTTGACCAGCAGCTCCTCCACCCGGCCGATGAACTTGACCCCCTGATAGTAGAACACCTCCTGGCGGGTGCCCTTTTGCTTCTTATGCTCCGCATAGCGGAAGGCGGGGTCGCTGGCGCACAGCAGCTGCACCGCCTTGCTGGGGGTGTTTTCCGAGGGGATGAGGTTGATGCACTTCTCCTGCCGCCAGGTATGGTTGTCCATGGCGGAGAAAAGCAAGTCAAGAGCGGGCTTAGGTGCGGTGGTGTTCTGGTTCATAGGGTCCTCCGTTTCAAAAAAACAGCAGGCGCAAAAGCCCTGCGCCTGCCGAAAATATGCGTATGTTGCCATGACGATGGGCGTCCTGCTAACGCTACCACGCAGGGCCCGGTTTGTCAAGAATTATATGTAACCTTTTACGGTGTACCAGCAGATGCCCACGCACTCGCGCAAAAAGTTGTTGAGGGCGATATACCACACATCCGGCGCGCCGATGCCCTGGGCAGCTATGCCCGCCTTTTTTGCGGTGCGCCCCGCCCGGTACACATGGAACCGGGTGGTGACAAAGCCCAGGGAGGCATCCTCCCCCAAAGCCTGGTCCACGATGGCCTTGCTGAAACGGAAGTTCTCCTCGGTGCTCTTAGCCTTGTCCTCAAGGAGTATCCGGCCCTCCTCCAGGCCCCTATCCACCAGGTACCCCTTCATGGCGGAGGCTTCCGTGACGGTCTCGCCGTCCCCCTTGCCGCCGGAGACCACCAGCACGGTGTTCGGGTGCTCCTGAGCATAGGCAAGGGCCGTGTCGAGGCGGTTGCTGAGCACCCAGGTGACCCTGTCCCCATGGACCGCAGCGCCGAGGACGATGAGGGCGTCATAGTCCCCCGCCTCCCCGTCCTTGAGGGCGCTGAGCATACAGCCCCCTAAAAACAGCAGGACAAGGCACCCAAGGCCATACGCCATCAGCACCGCCCGCCGCAAAAACAGCCAGAACCCGGCGTTCATGTGGGGGAAGAACAGGCCAAGGAGCAGCAGCGGCAGCCCCAGCGCCGCCGGAAGGATGACCCCCAGGTTATAGTTGGAGAGGAAGCACACAATCAGCGTGTCCAGCACCAGAAAGCTGCCGACGAACAGGCACAAAAAGCGAAGCAATCTCACAGCCGCCCCTCCGCCATAAGGATGTCCCGAAGGTACTTTCCGGTGTAGCTTGGCTCACAGGCCGCCACCTCTTCCGGGGTACCGGCAGCCACCAGGGTGCCGCCCTCGTCGCCCCCCTCGGGGCCAAGGTCGATGATGTAGTCGGCGGTCTTGATGACATGGAGGTTGTGCTCAATGACGATGACGGAGCTGCCCCCCTCCACCAGCTTGTTGAGTATTCCCAGCAGCCGCTTCACATCGTCGGTATGCAGGCCCGTGGTGGGCTCGTCCAGCACATAGAGGGTGCGGCCCGTGTCCCGGCGGCTGAGCTCCGTGGAAAGCTTGATCCGCTGCGCTTCCCCGCCCGAGAGGGTGGTGGCGCTCTGGCCCAGCTTCACATAGCCCAGGCCCACGTCGTTCATAATCTCCAGCTTCCGGCGAATCTTCTCGTGGTTCTGGAAGAAGGGCAGGGCCTCCTCCACGGTCATTTCCAGCACATCATAGATGCTCTTGCCCTTGTACTTCACCTCCAGGGTCTCCCGGTTGTAGCGCTTGCCGCCGCAGACCTCGCAGGGCACGTACACATCGGACAGGAAGTTCATCTCAATCTTCAGGATGCCGTCCCCCCGGCAGGCTTCGCATCGCCCACCCTTCACATTGAAGGAGAAGCGGTTGGGCTTATAGCCCCTGACCTTCGCATCCGGGGTGGCGGCGTACAGGTCCCGAATGAGGTCGAACAGGCCCGTATAGGTGGCCGGGTTGCTGCGGGGGGTCCGGCCGATGGGGCTTTGGTCGATGTCGATAATCTTATCGAGGGCCTCCACGCCGTCGATGCCGTCGTGCTCAAGGGGCCGGGTCTTGGCCCGGTTCAGCTGCCGCAGCAGGGATTTTTTGAGAATCTCGTTGATAAGCGAGCTCTTGCCGGAGCCGGAGACCCCGGTGACGCACACGAACATGCCCAGGGGGATGCTCACCGTCAGGTTCTTTAGGTTATGGGCTCTGGCACCCCGGATAAGAAGCTGTTTCCCGTTCCCCGGGCGGCGCGTTTCGGGCAGGGGGATGGTGAGGCGGCCGGATAGATACCCGCCCGTCAAAGAGCCGGGGGTGTTCATAACCTCCTTGGGCGTGCCCTTAGCCACCACCTCGCCGCCATGAACCCCGGCCCTGGGGCCGATGTCCACCAGGTAGTCCGCAGCGAGCATGGTCTCCTCGTCGTGCTCCACCACGATGAGGGTGTTGCCCATGTCCCGAAGGGATTTTAGGGTGGACAGGAGCCGCCCGTTGTCCCGCTGGTGCAGGCCGATGCTGGGCTCGTCCAGGATATAGAGCACACCCACAAGGCCGCTGCCAATCTGGGTGGCGAGCCGTATCCGCTGGCTCTCGCCGCCGGAGAGGGTGGCGGCGCCCCGGCTCAGCGTAAGATACCCCAAGCCCACATTTTCAAGGAAGCTCAGGCGGGCGTTGAGCTCGTGCACAATCTGCTGGGCGATGATCTGTTGGCTCGGCGTGAAGGACAGGCCGTCGATAAAGCGAAGGGACTCCCTCACGGATAAATCCGAAAACTCGGCAATGTTCTTATCGCCCACGGTGACCGCGAGGCTCTCGGGCTTAAGGCGCCGCCCGTTACACACCGGGCAGGGGATGCGGGACATATAGCCCTCAATCTCCCCCTTGCTCCAATCGCTGGTGCTCTCCTTGTAGCGGCGTTCGAGGTTGTTGATGATGCCCTCGAACTCGGACAAAAACCGACCGCCGGCGAACTCCCGCTCATAGACCACCTCCATCTTCTCGCTGCAGCCGTAGAGGATGGCCTGCTGGACCTCCTTTGGCAGCTGCTCAAAGGGCATGTCCATGCTGACGGGGGTCCCGAGTTTCTTTTCAAAGTGGCGGCAGAGAGCCCCGAGGTACATATGGGCGATGGTGCCGGTGGAGGCGCTGTTCCAGCCGGACACGGCGATGGCCCCTCCGCTTAGGGACAGGGAGGTATCCGGGACCACCAGGTCCGGGTCCACCCGAAACAGCTCCCCTAAACCCGTGCAATGGGGGCAGGCGCCGTAGGGGTTGTTGAAGGAAAAGGCCCTGGGCTCCAGCTCCTCCAGGGAGATGCCGCAGTCCGGGCAGGCATAGTTCTGGGAGTAGAGGGTGTCCTTGCCCCCCACTTCGCTCACGATGGCCAGGTTCTTGCCCAGGCGAAAGGCGTTTTCCAGCGAGTCCGTGAGCCGGCCCTCCACGCCTTCTTTCACCACCAGCCGGTCGATGACGGCCTCGATGGTGTGCTTCTTCTGCTTGTCCAGGGCCGGGGCTTCCTCGAGGTCATACGTCTCCCCGTCGATGCGGGCCCGGGCGTAGCCTTCCTTCTTCAGCCCCTCCAGCACCTTCACATGCTCCCCCTTCTTGCCCCGAATGCAGGGAGCCAGCAGCAAAATCTTGGTGCCCCGGGGCAGGTCCATCACATGGTCCACCACCACATCTACGCTCTGCTTCTCGATGATGCGGCCGCACTTGGGGCAATGGGACACGCCGCAGCGGGCGTAGAGCAGCCGCAGGTAGTCGTAAATCTCCGTCACCGTGCCCACGGTGGACCGGGGGTTGCTGCTGGTGCTCTTCTGGTCGATGGAGATGGCCGGGGACAGCCCTTCGATGGCGTCCACCTCGGGCTTTTCCATCTGGCCGATGAACTGCCGGGCATAGGAGGAAAGGCTCTCCACATACCGGCGCTGGCCCTCGGCATAGATGGTATCAAAGGCCAGGGAGCTTTTGCCGGAGCCGGAAAGCCCCGTCAGCACGATGAGTTTATCCCTGGGCAGGGTTAAGTCGATGTTCTTTAGATTGTGTTCCCGGGCACCCCGGATGATGATATTGTCCATACAAATCCTTATAGAATCTTAGTATATGGTGGCGATGGCCTGGGCGCTGATGCACAGGCCCCGGCCCTCGTCGTTCATGCCCTCGGTGGTGGTGGCCTTCAGGGACACCTGCTCGAGGGAAAGCTGCAGATCGGCGGCGATGTTCTTCCTGGCCTCCGGGAAGTAGGGGGCGAGCTTGGGCTGTTGGCAGAGGACGGTCACATCCACATGCTGCACCGTGAACCCCTTTTCCCTGAGGCGACGGCCCACCTCCCGAAGCAGGGTTCGGCTCGATATGTTCTCATATTGCGGGTCCTTATCCGGGAACAGGTGGCCGATGTCCCCCAGAGATGCCGCCCCCAGCAGGGCATCCATGAGCGCGTGCAGGAGCACATCCCCATCGGAATGGGCCACGAGCCCCTTTTCAAAGGGAATCTCCACGCCCCCTAAGATGAGCTTTCGCCCCGCGCCCAGCACATGGGTGTCAAAGCCCGTGCCCGTGCGGGGGATGCTCAAAAGGGCCTTGGCCCAATCCCAATCGGCCGGGCTCGTGAGCTTTCGCCCGAGGTGACTGCCCGCAACGAAGGCCACGGGGCCGATGAACTTTGCGTACAGGGCGGCATCGTCCGTGGCGGTGAGGCTGTCCCCGGCGGCTTCGTAGGCCCTTAGAATCTCCCCGAAGCGGAAGGCCTGGGGGGTCTGGGTGAGGAGGAGCCGGGTCCTATCGAGCGGGGCGGTGCCGTCCTTTTGGAAGACGGAATCCGTCATATCCAGGGCCGCCACCCCGCTGCCCTTCTCCCGGGCGCTTTTTGCGGCGGCGGCAAAGACGGCGGCGGGCTGCAGGCACCGGGCGGCATCGTGGATAAGGACCACATCCCCCGGTTCCCCCCTGGCGGCAAGGAGGGCGTTTTTCACGGACTCAGCCCGGGTGGCGCCCCCTTCGCACAGGGTATAGGGCACGGGAATGGACAGGCCCTCTACCAGGGAACGGGCCGCAGGCGTGATGGCGATGACCAGCCGGTCAAGCTCGGACATGGCCTCGATGCCCCGCTCGATGGCGGTGTGGCCCCCCAGGGGGGTGGTCAGCTTATCAAAGCCCATGCGCTGGCTGCTGCCGCCGCAGAGCAGGATGCCAATGGTGCTCATGCTTCGCTGATGACGGTATACAGGCCGTCCGCCTCCTCCTTGCGGACCACCTCCGGGGTGGCGTTCACCTTCACGAGCATGTGGCGGCCCCCCAGCAGGATGTCCAGGGTGTCCCCGGGCTTCACCTCGGCGGCGGGCTTTGCCACCTTGCCGTTGATGCTGATGCGGCCCGCCCCGGCGGCTTCGTTGGCCACGGTGCGGCGCTTGATGATGCGGGAGACCTTCAAAAACTTATCTAAACGCATATTAGATTCCTTTGCCTATTTTTGTAATGGTATCATACACCAAAAGCAATCCGGAAACAATAGGATAAAAAGCCCCGAAAAGGAGGAGAAATGCTGGTCTATTTTGTGTTGAAGGATGCGTCCGGCACCGCCCGGGCCACGGTGAAGGTGGAGAAGGACAGGGCAAGCAGCAGCTGTCGGTGCCTACTGGTGCTAAAGGACGGCGCCACCGTGCCCCTTTCAGAGGGGGAGACGGTTTTGCCCCGGGAGCCGCTGGGGGCCATCCTTTTGGAAAACGGGCAGCCGCTTGCCTATGGCACCATGCCCGGGGTGAATTTGACCCGGCAGGAGCTGTGGTACCGGGTAAAGCAACGGCTAAAGCCCCAGGGCTCACCGCCCCCCGCCGCCCAGGAACCGGCCCCAAAAGAGGAAACGCCGCCCGAGGAGGCGGCAGCCGATGAGAGGCAGGAGCAGGCCGCACAGGGGGTGGCCCTGGAGGAGAGCGCCGCAGCGGCGGCGGACTTTGGGCTGCTCGTAAGCCATGCGGGGGCGGTGTATGAAGGGATTCTCCACCCGCCCCTGCCGGAGCCGGAGCCCGAGCCCGGGAGTACGAACAGCCCCCGGGACAACTGGCTGCGGGAAACGGACCGGCTGATACGCTCTACGCCGCCGGGAAGCCGGAGGAGCAGAGGACCCTTCCGTCCGTAAGCAGGAACAGCGCCTCTGCATCCGGCAAGCGCTCTATGAGCGCCATGCCCTCCTCTTCCCCAAGAAGCAGGCAGGCCGTGGACAGGGCATCCCCCTGCAGGGAGCCGGGGGACAGGACGGTGACGGCCCTGACCCCCGTGTCCGCCGGATAGCCGGTGAAGGGGTCCAGCACATGGTGATAGACGGTGCCGTCCTGTTCAAAGAAACGCTGATAGGTGCCGGAGGTGACCAAGCTTTGATTTTGCAGCTCCAGGACCCGCAGAAGGCCCCCCTCCGGGTTTTGTATGCCGATGGAGAAGGGGGTATGCCCCGGCTTCTCCCCTATCAGCAGGATGTTGTGGCCAAGGTCGATGATGCCGGAGGTGACCCCTCGGCTTGTGAGCAGCTCCTTCACCCTGTCGGCAATATAGCCCTTGGCAAGGGCGCCTACATCCACGCCCATGCCGGGGCGCTGTAGGGCCGCCCGGTAGGAAAGCGGATCCACCCAAAGGTCCGCCATGCCAAGGTTTTCTTTGGCGGCGGAAAGCTCCTGCTCGGTGGGCAGGTGACCGCCGCCGCTGATATCCCACAAAGCCACCAAGGGGCCGATGGTCACATCCAGCCGCCCCTCCGTCAGCGCATACAGCTGCTGCCCATAGACAAGCAGCTCCCAGGTCTCGGGGGCAATCTCAATGGGCTCCCCGCCCGCCTGCTCCCGAAGGCGGTATATATCGCTTCCCTGCTCGTAGGGAGAGAGCAGGCTATGGAGCCGGGAGATAAGGGCAAAGGCGGCGTCCAAATCCTCCTCGTCCCCGTCATAGAGGGTCAGGGTCACCACGGTATCCAGCAGCAGTTCCGTCCGGGTGAGAGGCTTGGGGCGGCTGCAGCCCATCAGCAGGAGCAGCAGCGCAACGACCGGCAGCAGTTTTTTCATGTTCGCTCCTATCGCCGCCGGCTGATGCGCCGAAAGCCCCCGTAGCAGAACTCGCTCATCAGCTCCTGTAAGCGGTACCAGCGCTCGTCCTTCTGCCAGCCCAGCTTTCGGTTCACCCGGTAGGAGCCGTAGATGATGAACCGATAGAGGAGCTCCGCCTCCTCCTGGTCCAGGCCCGCCCGCTTCATCAGCACGGGAATCACCTTGTCCTGCTCCCGGGCGAAGATGCGCCGGTTGATGTGGTGGCCCATCTGGCCGTTCATCAGCAGAACCCGGTACTTGCCCCCGTCGGTCTGCTGCTCGCCCTGGGGCAGCCGGTCCTCGCTGCGAAGCGCCGGGGTGCTGGGGGGGTCCAGCGCCTCCACCAGGGCCATGGTCCGCTCGTCCAGTCCCTCCGCTATAATGGCGTCGTCGATAAGGGCGTTGAGCACCTCATCTACGTGCGTATAGTGCAGATAGAAGGTGCCCCGGGACAGTCCCGCCTCCCGGCAGAGCATGGACACGTTGATATCCTCGTACGCCTGCTTCTCGATGAGCCGCAGCAGGGCATCCTTTATGGTCGTTTCCGTCTCCAGGGAACGACGGTTTTTCTTTTGGGGTGCTTCTTTTTCCATGAGGATTCCTCAATCAAAATAGTGGGGCCATACCCCCTTGGGGATGGGACAGCGATACCTGTCCCCCCGCAGCCGGGTGTTTAGTTCCTGCCGAGCCTGCGCCAATAGGTCCGGCTGCTCCTGCAGAAGCCGGGCCGTCCGGGCCATGATCTCCCCCGCCCGGAGCATGCCTTTGCTGGCGATGGAGGACTTGCCCTGGGCCACCCACTGCCAGCTGTGGGCACCGGCGCCGAAGGAGAAGCAGTTCAAATTGGCGGTGACCGTGGGGGTGACCCAGCTCACATCCCCCACATCCGTGGAGCCCATCTCGCACAGGTCGCTGTGGTTCGTCTCCACATAAAAATCGCACAGGGGCTCCTGCTCCATGGCCGCCGTGAGCCGTTCGGGGTCCCTGGCCGCCTGGGGCAAATCCGACAGCATATCGGAAAGCGGCACCGTGTCCTTGAAAGCCTTTGCGTAGGCTCGCTCCCTGTCTGAGTACTGGGGCACGCCCAGCTCCCGGAAGGCCCGGTCCATAACCTTCTCGAGGGTGAAGTTCGGCACGGTGTTGCTTAGCCCCTCGTCAAAGACAATCTCCACCTCGGTCCCCGTCATCAGCGCCGCCCCCCGGGCGATGTTCTGCACCCGTTCAAAGAGCTGCTCACAGGCCGGGTTGGTGGCGGAGCGGACGAAGTAGCGCACTTCCGCCCGGGCCTGGACCACATTGGGGGCGCTGCCGCCGGGGTCGGTGATGGCGTAGTGGACCCGGTCGCTGGGGAGCATGTGCTCTCGTAGATAGTTGACCCCGACGTTCATAAGCTCCACTGCATCGAGGGCGCTTCTGCCCAGATGGGGAGCGCCGGCGGCGTGGGCGGGGATGCCGGTAAAGCGGAAGTAGCATTGGATGCAGCTTTGGGTGGAGCCGGTGACCACCATGTTGAAGTTGCTTGGGTGCCAGGTGATGGCGGCATCGCAGTCGTCAAAGAGCCCCTCCCGGGCCATATAGGCCTTGCCGGAGCCGCTTTCCTCCCCGGGGCAGCCATAGATGCGGACGGTGCCGGGGAGGTGGTTTTGAAAAAGATAGTCCCGGTACAAAAGCCCCGCCCCGATAGCCCCCACGCCCAAGAGGTGGTGGCCGCAGCCCTGGCCCATGGCCTGGCCCGATAGGGGCATGGGAACGGTGGCATCCGCCTGCTGCTGCAGGCCCCACAGGGCATCAAACTCCCCCAGAAAGGCGATGACGGGCTTGCCGCTGCCCCAGGAGGCTACATAGCCGGTCTTCGTCCGGGCGGCATCGGTGGTGACGGCAAAGCCCTGCTTTTTCAAATACGCCACCTGGGAGGCGCTGCAGGCCGTCTCCCGGAACCCGGGCTCCGGGTGCTCCCAGGCATATGCCGCCAGCTGCATCAGGTCCTGGGCGTAGGTGTCGATGGGCATGATTGGTCTCCTTTGGATGGCACTATTTCTCTTCTGTACGGGTTTGAACAAACTTCTTAACGGCAGCTGCAACACAAAATTAGAGCGAATACATAACCAAATCACACATTTTCATAGCGAATCAGAAGGGGGAAACCACATTTTCATAGCGAATCAAGAGAGGGGAACCACATTTTTATTCCTTCGCAGGCGGATACTGGCCAAGGCTGCGGGAGAGAATCAGGTTGGCGGTCACGTCCCCCTCCACGTTGATGGTGGTGAAGGCCATGTCGAGCAGCCGGTAGATGCCCCCGATGGGGCCCATGAGGTTGAGGGGCAGGCCCGCCAGGGACAGGAAGGAGGCGCCCAGGACCACGCCGCCGCCGGGGATGCCGGGGGCGGCCATGTTCATAAGGGTGGCGGTGAGCACCAGCATGACCCAGGTGCCAAGGGGCAAAGTCACCCCATAGAAGTCCGCCACGAACAGGGCCAGGCAGCAGAAGGAGCAGGCGCCGCCGCACATGTTGATGGTGCAGCCCAGGGGCAAGGTGAACCGGGACACCCCTGCCGGGGCTTGCAAATCCTCCAGGGACACCTGCAAGGTGGTGGGCAAGGTGGCGGCGGAGGAGGTGGTGGACAGGGTCACCAGGGCGATTTTGCCGCAGGCGGTCAAAAGGGTTTTCAGCGGCGCCTTCGCATAGAGCCAGGCGGGCAGCACCATGACCAGCACAAACACCATAAGGCAGCAGGTGTAGCAGCAGAGAATGTACCTGGCGAGGGCGCCGAAGATGCCCGCCCCGTACTGGGCAAGGGCGGCGGCCATGAGGGACAGGACCCCCAGCGGGGAGAGCTCCATCACATACCCCAACAGCTTCGTCAGGGCGGCGGACAGGGCGTTCATGGCGGTGATCAGGGGCCGAGCCGGTTCCCCTGCCGCCACGGTGGCCACGGCGAGGGCCATGGCAAAGAGAATGAGGGCGAGCAGGTTCCCCCTGGCGGCGGCATCAAACAGGTTGGTGGGGACGAGATTTATAAGAAAGCTGCCCACGGTCGGCTCCGCCACCTCACCCTCATAGACGGGCAGGGCGGCCAGGACCAGCCCCCGGCCGGGGCGAAGGAGGGCGGCAACGAGCAGCGACACCCCGGCGCTCAGAAGGAACATGAGCACATAGAGGGCCACGGTTCTAAGGCCCAGTTTTTTGAGCAGCGCCCCGCTTTGGATATTGGTGATGCCGCAGAACACCGCCGTCAGGGCTACCGGCAGGACCATGAGGCGGATTAGGTTCAGATACACCTCCCCCACCACCCGGGTGCTCAGGCTAACCTTCGGGGCCGCAAGGCCCAACACCACCCCCAGGCCAAAGCCCAGGGCCACCCGAAGAAAGAGGTTCTCTTTTTTCAGCAGCCGATTCATAGCCTTAGAAGCACTTTTCCTTCCGTTCCTTCTTGCAGCTTTGGATATTGCCGCAGTGGTAACAGAGCTCGTTCTGGCAGACCCCGTCCCCATTGAGGCAGGTGACGATGTTGTTCACCGTGGTCTGGGCGATGTTATTGAGGGCCTCCTCCGTCAAAAACGCCTGGTGGGAGGTGACGATGACATTGGGCATGGAGATAAGCCGGGCGAGCTGTTCGTCGTTGAGGATATGGCCGGACCTGTCCTCAAAGAAGATGTCCCCCTCCTCCTCGTACACATCGAGGCACGCCGCCCCCACCTTCCGGGCCTTGATGCCCTTTAGCAGCGCCTCCGTATCCACGAGAGCGCCCCGGGAGGTGTTGATGATGACCACGCCCTTTCTCATCTTCTCGATGGCGGCGGCGTTAATCATGTGGCGGGTGTCCTCCGTCAGCGGGCAATGGAGGGAGATGATGTGGCTGCTTTCAAACAGCTCCTCCAGGGACACGTATTCGATGCCGCTGTCTTTGGCGGGGAAGGCGTCGTAGGCCAGGACCTTCATGCCAAAGCCCCGGCAGATGTCCACGAAGATGCGGCCGATCTTCCCCGTGCCGATGACGCCCACGGTCTTGCCGTGCAAATCAAAGCCCGTGAGGCCGCTGAGCGAGAAGTTAAACTCCCGGGTGCGGTTATAGGCCTTGTGGATGCGGCGCACGGAGGTGAGCAGCAGGGCCATGGCGTGCTCGGCCACCGCATAGGGGGAGTAGGCGGGCACATGGACCACATGAATCTTGCCGAAGGCGGCGGACAGGTCCACATTGTTGTAGCCGGCGGAGCGAAGGGCGATGAGCCGGACCCCCAGTTCATAGAGCCGCTCGATGACCGGGGCGCTCACCGTGTCGTTGACGAACACGCACACCCCCTGACAGTCCCGGGCGAGCTCCACCGTGTCCTCGTTCAGCTTGGTTTCCAGGAACCGGAAACACACGCCCTGCTCCGCTCCATACTTTTCAAAGGAAGGCTTGTCGTAGGCTTTGGCGTCATAGAAGGCGATTTGAATCATGGCGGTTCCTCCTTTATTCCCCATAGTCGGGGGCTTGCACCTTTACCCTTAGCTCCACCCGTTCATCGGGCATGGGGAACACATACACCCCGGGAGAAACGAAGTCCCCCTCCACGCCGGTGATGTAGACCTGCCCATCGTCCACTTCGGCGGTATAGACCGTAATCTGCTCTCCCGCCTGGGCCCTTTTGGGGCAGGAGCGAACGAGGTCCTTCCCCTCCAGGATGGCGATTCTGTGATAGGAAACCCCCACCACGAGAGCAAGCCCCAGTACCAGAACAGCAACGATGCCCACCAAAATGAGCCACAGTTTTTTATGCTTCATCATACAAGCCTCTTTCATATATGTTTTCAACTTCAGTATAGACTAAACCAGACAAAAAGACAACCGGGCCGGCGGTTTAGTTCAGGTTCCAGGTCTTCGTTTCACATTGGCCCTCCCCATTCTCGCCCTGAACTAAAACGCTGCCGTCACAGAGGAGCACCGCCGTGTGGGTGCCTCCGGCGCTGAGGGCCACGGCCTCGCGGACCTGGGAGAAGTCCAGGGCATCCCGACTTCTGAACCAATGACACAGGATATGGCCCTGGGCATCTATGGCCAGGGTGCCTGTGGAGCAGGCGCTGACGGCCAGCACATCGGTCCAATCCAGGGATGCGGCCGTATGCAGAACCGTCCCATCCTCCATGAGGGCCACGGCATAGCCCGTGGAGCAGGCCACAGCCACCGCCCCGGTCATGTCCTTACTGCGAAGGGAGGGATGGGAGGCATAGACCCGGCCATCAGCAGCGATGCCCACCGCCCCATAGCTTCCGGCGGACAGGGAAACCATATCCTTCCAGCCGGAAAGCTCCGTATAGGGCTGGTAGCCGGCGGTCCGAAGGGTGCCGTCGGATAGAAGAGCCAAGGTGGTATAGTCCCCGCAGGCCACGGCCTGCACATTGGTCCATTGAGACACTTCACACTGCCCCTCGCTGTTGCGGCCTGTGGCCATGAGAGTGCCGTCCTTCAAAAGGGCCACGGTGTGATAGGCCCCGCAGGCTACGGCCTGCACGTTGGTCCAGCCGGACACCTCGCACTGCCCCTCCTCGTTCCGGCCTGTGGCAAGGACCGTTCCATCCCCTTTCAGGCCCACGGTGTGGAAAAAACCCACGGCCAGCTTCCCCTGGGGAAGCTGCATCCGAAGGTTCTGCAGCCGCTTCATGCTGTCCACCTGTTCCTCTGTAAGGCCCAGCATCCGGTTGACGGCAAAGGTTGGATCCGTCTCCCCCGTCAGCTCCATGGCCAGAGCCTCCGCCCGCTGCCGGGCATCGGCATAGGCCCCCAGGGCCAAAAAGCGGTGGAAGGCAGTCTCCGGGTCGGAAGCGGCGGTCTGCTCCGCCAGCTCGTACCGGCATTGGTCATACCTGTCCCGGGCATCCAAATAGCCGGACAGGGCATAGAACATTTCTCCTGCTCCCTCAATATCCCCCAAAAGGAGGGTCTGTTCCGCCAAAGCATAGCGGCAGGCAAGCACCTGAGTACGGCTGTCGGCATACTCTCCCAACTGGGAGAAGATGACCAGGGCCCCGGAGGCATCCCCTAAGCGGAGGGTCTGCTCCCCCAGGGCGTAGCGGTAGGCTAAAAGCTGCTCCTTAGGCGGCTGCTCCATAGCCGATAGACTGGCCACCGCCTTTTCATAGTCTCCCCTTTGGGCAGCCCGGGCGGCCCTTCGAGAGAGGATGGTCTCCCGCTGGCCATAGAGAATCAAGCCTCCCGCCGTGAGCGCCAGCATAAGCAGGGTGGAAATCCAGATGGCCCTATGAACGAAGCCCCGGGTCAGGGTCTGCTTGCGTTTCTTTTTCATACCGTCACCCCAGATACTTGACCACGGTTCGCTGCATATAGGCGGAGTTGATGCCGCAGCCCCGGGACACGATGAAGTATACGTCGTCGATGTCGTAGTGTTGGATATACTCCCGCAAACTGGCGCCGCCGCCGGTGACGAAGCTGTTGGTCTCCCTGAGGTCGGCGAGGCACACGCTGTCGTAATAGGGGGCTACATAGGCCACGAAGGCCAGGCCAAAGGAGTCGCAGATGACCAGGGCGTTGCGGCCGGTGTGAAAACCGGTTCTGGCCACATAGAAGGGGGAATGGGTGCCCCCCAGGAAGGCGGCATAGACCTTCCGTTCCGGCTCCATGTAGCGAACCTCCTTCACCAGTTGATTTAGATGCTTGTATACAAAGGCCCTTGCCGGTGCCAGAGGCGTGGGCACCTCCAGCCGGTCCACAAGGCCCCGACCTGCGGACAGGGAGTGGACCTCGGCGGCGATGGAGCCGGCAAAGTCCTCATGGACGGTATAGGCAAAGTCCTCATAGGCGGCGGAGGGGACCCCAAAGGTCTCCATCATGCGCCGCTGCATGTAATAGGCGCCCAGGCCCGCCCAATGGTGGTCCGTTTTATAATAGCAGGCCTCCCCCGCCTGCATATGGGCGCACAGCTCGTTGACAGTGGAGAACACATAGACACCTTCGTCCACATTGGCCTGGAGGGTGGGCTCCACATCGCTGATCCAGCCGGTATATTTATCCCTGTTGAACAGCCACAGGTTGGCGTCCTGGGAATAGGGAACATAGGTAAAGACCACGCTGCCGTCCGCCGGCACCGCCTGCCGATACAGGTTCAGGGCTTTGATGGTATTGTCCATGGCGGTTTGACCGAATTGAAACTGGGTGGCCAGGGTGCCGTCCGTGCGAATGAGGGAAAACTTGCGGGTGATGGAGGTGTCCGCCACCGAAGGATCCACCGTAGGTGCGGCGGTCACAGGCGCCTGGGCAGGGCTCGTTTGCGGCACAGGGGTGGGAACCGGCGAAGCAGGCGCAGCGCTGACGGGAACCACGGCCTCCGTTTCAAAGGAGGGCTGCTCCGGTTCCTCAGCCATCTGCTCCAGGGCCTCAATCATGCCGGTGTCCAGGATTCGTTCCTGGTCCGTGGTGGCATCGAAAAGATGCAGTAGGTCAGCCGAGCCTTGCAGAATGCTGTCCCGACCGGGCATCTGGTCCGACAGATACCCCTCCAGCTCCTTTGAAAAGGTGCCGTCCAGCCAGGAGCTGAGGGTGAACCGGGGCAGGGCCTGAAGGGTGCGGTTCTCCTTCTCGGACACGCCCCCCTCCCCATTCCCCAGGGCAAAGGGAAGCACTCCCAGCAAGAGCAGCACCATGCACCACCAATATGCGCTTATAAACGGAATCTTCTTTTTCATGGTTTTAGAATCGGAAATAGATGAAGGGGTTGTAGGTTTGACCCATGAGAAACAGCACCGACAGCAGGAGGATGAGCGTCAGGGCCAGGGTGCCCAGAATCTCTCCCCACAGGGCCCGGGTCTGGGAGCCGGAGGAAAAGAAGGCTTTCAGCCGTCCCTGAATGGGCAGGCAGCACAGGGCCATAACGAGCGGCAGCACCGTGTATTGCTTCAGCACCAGAAGGAGCTTTTTGTCCGCCAGCCCCCGGCCGAGGCCAAACAGGGCCCCCAGGTGCTCCCCCATGGCGGTAAAGTCCGTATAATAGAAGATGACCCAGCCGATAAGCACCAGCAGCAGGGTGAATACATGCCTGAGAGCCTTGGGCACCCGGCTCAGGGCTTCCTTGAGAACGAACCGTTCCAGCACCAGCAGGGCAAAATAGTACAGGCCCCAGAGGAGGAAGTTCCAGCTGGCCCCGTGCCACAGGCCCGTGAGCCCCCACACCACCGCCAGGTTTACAACGGTTCTCGCCGTCCCCTGCCGGTTGCCTCCCAGGGGGATATAGACATAGTCCCGGAAGAAGGAGGACAGGGAGATGTGCCACCGACGCCAGAACTCGGTGACGGAGGCGGACAGATAGGGATAGTTGAAGTTCTCCTTATAGGTGAAGCCCAGGACCCGACCAAGACCGATGGCCATGTCCGAATAGGCGGAAAAATCAAAGTACAGCTGCATGGCGTACAGAGCGGCACAAAACCAGGCCCCCAGGAAGGAGAGGGACGCATCCCCGCCTGCTAAAGCGGTGGCCTCCAGCATCTTTCCGCACAGGTTCGCCAGCAGCACCTTTTTCCCCAGGCCTAAAACGAACCGCTGCATGCCCCGATAGAAGGCCGTGGGCGTGGTCCTTCGATGCCCCAGAGCCTGGGCCACATCCGTGTACTGAACGATGGGCCCGGCGATAAGCTGGGGAAAGCAGGAGATATACAACAGGGCCAGAAAGGGGCTTTTCTGGGGCTTGGCCTTGTTGCGATACACATCCACCGTATAGGTGAGCACCTGAAAGGTGTAGAAGGAAATGCCGATGGGCAGGTGCCGCTCTGCCGCCGCCTTCTCTATGCCCATAAGGCCATAGACGGTGTTGATTAAAAATGCAGAATACTTAAAGTATACCAGCAGGGACACCGACACCCCCACCCCGACCCACAGCAGAAGCTTCCGCAGCCGCCTTTTCCTGCTGCCGTATATCTTCAAAGCCAAATAATAATTGATCAGGGTCACCGCCACCATGCCCAGCACCCACACCGGCTCCCCCCAGGCATAGAACAGCAGAGAAAATACCAGCAGCACGCCATTGCGCCAGGTCATGCTCCTGCGGCAGAAGTAAACCAGCAGCAGCAGCGGCAAAAACAGAAACAAAAAGGTTGTGGAAGAAAAGACCATGGCCTCTCCCTTTTATTGAGAGTCTGTCGGCAAAAATCGACATATACAGTATAGCATACCCCCCACAGAGGTGCAAGGGCCGCCTTGCGGGGTACAAACCCTGGGTTTTTTGTTGCTTTTACCCGGGGGATGGAGTATACTGTTAGCAACTGTAAACCGTAAAGGAGCAAGGTATGCTGTCCGCGGACCGCAAGCAGATTTGGTCGATTCCCAACATCATCAGCATGGTGCGCCTCGTGCTAATCCCCCTCATCGTCACGCTGTATTTCAAAAAGAAGGTGGCCGCCGCCCTGGTGGTCTTCGCCATCTCCGCCCTTTCCGACATTGTGGACGGGCAGATTGCCCGCCGCTTTCACATGGTGACGGATTTGGGGAAAATGCTGGACCCCCTGGCGGACAAGCTGACCCAGGCCGCCGCCCTCGTGTGCGTGGCCTTCACCCATCCGCAGCTATTCTATCTGTTGGGGCTGATGGCCGCCAAGGAGCTGGCCCAGGCCGCCATCGGCGCCCACTCCATCCAAAAGACGGGCCGGGTCCACAGCGCCATGTGGTACGGCAAGGCCTGCACCGTCATCACCACCGCCTCGCTGATGGCCCTGTTCGCCTTTCCCAACATGGACGAAGCCTATGTAAACGGCATTCTGATTCTGTGCGCCGTGTCGATGGGTCTAGCGCTGCTGCTCTATGCCCGGCGGTATAAACAGCTAAACCAACTGGCCCGGCAGGAGCAGGGACAATGAGCCCCTTTTCTTTGGCGGTCTTTGACTTAGATGGCACGCTGCTCACGCACGGCGCCCTGACCCGGGAGGCAAAGCGCGCGCTCTATACCCTGCGGCAAAACGGCATACGGGTGGCCATCGCCACGGGACGGCACCGGGGCACGGTGCCCCTTGCCCTGAAAAGAGCGAAGCTGGTGGACTATCTCATCTGCAGCTGCGGGGCCGTCATCAGCACGCCGGAGGGGAAGGTCCTCTATGAGCGGCGGCTGTCCGCAAAGGATTTGCAGGGGCTGATGGACCTGGGGGCGGGATACGGCTGCACCTATGCCGTAAGCCTGGGGACCAGCACGTATCTATCCAAAGCCCAGCCCCTGCGCCGCCGCCGCACCGATGGCACCGATGCCCGGCGCTACCCCTGGCGATACTATATGTACCCCCTCCACAGCCGGCAGGTGAGCAGTTGGGCCCAGGCCCTTTCCCGGCCCGGCTTTGGGGCGGAGAAGGTGGTCTGCGTGCCGGAGGACCCGACTAAGGAGCTTTCCTTGCGAGCCCTGGCACAGGCGGATCCCCGCTTTAGCGCCACGGGGGCGGCCGGGGCGGCGGAGATTACGAAAAAGGGGGTCAGCAAGGGAGCGGCTTTGGCCTTTTTGATGGAGAGCCTGGGGCTTTCCCGGGGGGCCGTGGCGGCCTTTGGCAACGACGACAACGACCTGTCCCTGCAAACGCAGGCGGGCCGGTTCATAGGGGCGGCGGACTCCACCCCTGCCATCTTGGCGGTGGCGGACGAGACGGCCCCCAACATAGCCCGGGCGGCCCTTAGGCTATGCCTGGGAGAAAAGGAGCAAGGAAGATGAAGGGACGGATTCTGCCGGCCATTTTGATTGTGGGGCTGATGAGCCTGTGCTGTCTGTTGGGGCCGGTGCCCCGGCTGCTGTTTTTGCTGCTGTGCGCCCTGGCCGCCGTGTACGAGGTCTGGGCCCTGCTGTGCCCCGGGGACGGGCCGGTATATCTGGGGCTGGCGGAAGGGTATGTGCTTTTGAGCGCTATCATCGGCCTGCACGGAAGCGCCCTTGCTCTGCTAGCCCTCACCATGGGGACGGCGCAAATCATGCTGGCAGTGGCGGCCTTCACCTACCGGCCGGGCCATGGGCGGGAGGCCCTGCGGGGGCTTGCCCTGCTGGTCTACCCCGGGTGCTTCTTCGGGGCGATACTGTTTATCAGCCAGCTGGAGCATTGGCTGTGGCCCTTTGCCGCCGGGGTGCTGACGGCCTGGGTCTGCGACTCCGCCGCCCTGGTGGCGGGGACCTACTTTGGCAAGCACCCCCTGAACACCCCCGTCAGCCCCCACAAAACCTGGGAAGGGGTGGGCGCAGGTCTTGCTGCCGCCATCCCGGTAGGGCTTATCTGCTGGGCGTTCTTTGGCAGAGCTTGTGAGCTGTCGGTGTTGACATGGATGTTCGTGTGCCTGCTGCTCTCTGCCTGGGGCCAGGTGGGGGATTTGGCCGCCTCGCTTGTCAAGCGGGCGCTGGGCGTCAAGGACTTCTCCCATCTGCTCGGGCCGCACGGCGGCATCATGGACAAGTTTGACAGCATGGTCTATGCCATTCCTCTGGCGTACCTGCTGCTGCACGGATTGGGAGCGATATGATATGAGCAAGAACATTTTGAACCGGGACAGCAAAAAGCTGCTGTTCATCCTGAACCCGGTGGCGGGCCGCAAGCAGTACAAGAAGGTGCTGCCGGAGATTCTGCAGAGCTTCATGGACCAAGGGTATCTGGTCACCACGTACCTGACCCAGAGCGCCGGGGATGCGGAGCGATACGCCGCCCTGTGCGGCGCCGACTATGACCGGGTGGTGTGCCTGGGGGGCGACGGAACCTTGTGCCAGGTGGCGGCGGGTCTGCGCCGCTGCGGCAAGGACATGCCCGTGGGCTACATCCCCGCCGGCACCTCCAATGACTTTGGGGCCTTGCATCACCTGTCCTCGGACTTGGTCCAGGCCGCCCAGGATGCGGTGACGGGCCGGGTGAAGGCGGTGGACAGCGGCCGGCTCAACGACACGGGCTTTGTGTATGTGGCGGCCTTCGGCGCCTTCATCGCCACGGCCTATGCCACCCCCCAGGACATCAAAAACGCCCTGGGCCGCCCCGCCTACTTCCTGGATGCCATGCGGGAGCTGCCCCGCATTCGGGCGGAGCATCTGAAGATCACCGCCGACGGCCAGGTCTATGAGGGGGACTATATCTTCGGTGCCATCACCAACAACATCACCGTGTCCGGGGTCATCAGCCTGCCGGAGGGCACCGTGGACACGGACGACGGCCTGTTCGAGGTGGTGCTCATCGAGAACATCACCACCCTGCCGGAGCTCGGGGATGTGGTATACTCGGCGCTGACCGGGGATTTCATCTCCCCCCAAATCACCTTCCTCCACGCCCGGGAGATTATCATCGAGTCCCAGAACGGCCTCGACTGGACGCTGGACGGGGAGTACCACCGCTGTGGCCCCAGGGCCGTTATCGAGAATCTGCAGCGCTCGCTGCGCGTCTTCGTTCCCCAGGACAACAACCAGGGCATTCCCCTGCCGTAAGTATAGGAGGTATACAATATGTCAACCCAAAAGCACAAAGAGCTCCTGCGGACGGTGAAGTTTACCCTCTTCTCCATCTCCGCCGGTGCCATCCAGATTCTCAGCTTCACCATCCTAAACGAGCTTGTGCATCTGCCCTATTGGGTGAGCTATCTTGTCGCCCTGGTGCTCTCCGTCATCTGGAACTTCACCCTGAACCGGCGCTTCACCTTCCGCTCCGCCAACAATGTGCCCATCGCCATGCTGAAGGTGGCCGCCTACTACGCGGTGTTCACGCCGCTGTCCACGCTGCTGGAAAAGTATCTCACGGACAGCGTGCTTTGGAACGAGTACCTGGTCACCGCCATCAACATGGTCCTAAACTTCGTCACCGAGTACCTCTTTGACACCTTCGTGGTCTTCAAAAACTCCATCGACACGAACGATTTGGCTAAGAAGGAAGAAGCCGCCCGGTGAGGCGGCCCAGGGTGTAAAAAAGTCAACTGTGGATTTCGACCCTCGGTGGTCATGGCAAGGGACCCCCTTGTCATCCCGAGCGCAGCCGAGGGATCTGGGAGCGGTGCCGGTCTTAGAGATTTCTCCACTCGGTCGCTCCGCTTCCTCGGTCGAAATGACATGGGGAGAGGTCGCTTCCCTTCCTCGGTCGAAATGACAGGGAGAGAGGTCGCTTCCCTTCCTCGGTCGAAATGACAAATAAGGGACATATCCACCGCCCCTGAACAAAAAGGGGGAGCCGCTAAAGCAGCTCCTCTATAAACCCCTTACATAAGTTTCTCTTTTTCCGCCGCTTTTTCTCCTTTGTACAAAGAGAAAAAGCGGCAAAACAAAAGAGCCATGCGGCCCTTTCATTCCAGATGCAGGTTCTTGAGGGCGTCGCCCAGGGCATCGGCCAGGGTGAAGGTGGGTTTCTTTTGGGGGTTCACCAGCTCCCGCAGGGGGCCGAGGACCGACGAGAAGCGCCCTTCGTCCCGATAGATACGAAAGAGCTCCGCCGTGTTGCGGGCATCCCAGAGGGCATCGTGCTGATGGCCTTCGAAGGTGATGTTGCAGATGTTCACCGCCTGCTCCAAGGACAGCTCCCGCCTAAGGCCCACGGCCCGGGTGAAAATCTTCTGAAAGTCCGCCCACTTGCTTTTAAGCGGCTCCATATCAAAGGCCAGCTCCTTTTGCTTTACCTCGCCGCAAAGCTGCTCTAAGTCGCTGCCGCTCCAGGCATAGACGGTGTGGGCATCCGCGCACCAGGCGGCAAAGTCCGCCAGGACCTCGGCAAAGCCCGGGGCGCTTTCCACGTCCCCGTTGCCGATGCCGGTGAGCTGTTCATACCGGGGCGGAATGGGGCCAAAGGCGGGCTTGACCAGGCGGCGGAAGCTATCCACCTCCTTCAAGTCCTCCCCTAACTTCACGGCGCCGAACTCTATGACCTCCTGGCGGCACAGGGACCACTGCTTAACAAAGTCCCGCCCCACGGGCTTCATCTCCAAATCCATAAACACCCAGGACATACTCTCTCCTTTATACTCTGGCTTCCTGCCGCCGGTTTTCCCCTCTGCCGGGGACAAGCGCAAAATCGGCTGTGCCGTCGAACCGGCGCAGCCGCAAGGTTTCGTTGATGGGAAAAAAGGCGGGTGGCTCCGCCCCAAGGATGGCCATGGTTACTGCTCCGCCCGCTGTTCCAGGGCCCGGTAGGCCTTGGCAAAGTAGCGCATGATGTCCTGCCGGGTGACGATGCCGATGAACATGCCCCTGTCGTCCACCACGGACACAAAGTTCTGCGTCATAGCCAGCTGCAGCAGTTCGTCCATGTCCGCCATGATGTTCACCGGGCGGCGGGTCTCCCGACCCATGACATCCCGCAGGAGGATGTGTTCCCACTCCCCCCTGTCCTCGTGAACAAGGACCTGCCGCAGCAAATCCCCCTCGGTGATGGTGCCGCAGTACTTCCCTTCCTCGTCGATGACGGGCACCGCCGTAAACCCATATTGTCGGAGTTTTTCGATGCCCTGCCGCAGGGTATTCCCCCGGTGCAGCACGCACACCTCCTGCTTGGGTTTAAGGAAAAATAACACATTCATGGGCCCGCCCTCCTTACGTTCACTTTAGCCCAAAACCCGGCTAAAGTCAACACAATCCCCGCAATGCTACAAAGCATTCACAATCGGAGGGTCAGCGGCGCAGGTTCTCTTCCACCCGGGCAAGGAGGGAAAAGAGCTGCTCTCGCTCCTCGTGGGAAAAGCCCGCAAAACTTAGCTCCTCCAACTCCTCCACCGCAACATGAATCCGCTTTGCCGCCTCTTTCCCGGCAGCGGTCAGGTAGATCGCCCGGGCCGCCTTGCCCCCCGGGGCATGGCAGGGACGCTTTTGCACAAAGCCCCGCTCTTCGAGCTTCTGCAATAGCACCGTCAGGGTGGACGCCCGCACATGGCAAGCGAGGGCCAAATCCTTTTGCAGGCAGCCCTCCAAAGCAAGCAGCACATACAGCACCTTGGGCTGACCCTCCGTCAGGCCCAGGGCATCGAAGCTCTTGCGAATCTGCTCATAGTGAGCGGCGTTGGTGCCCATGAGGGCGAGAAACAGTTTGTCAGCCATGGCTTATCGGCAGGTGTCGTTCAGGAAATGGAGAATGGTCTCCATGGCGGTCTGCGCCCCCTTGGGAGAAAAGCCGTGGCCCTCCCCGGGCAGGAGCATCAGTTCCGCATTCTCGTACACCTCGTCCACCGCATCCTCCGAATAGGTGAAGGGGACGATGGCATCGTTGGTGCCATGGAGAATCAGCACGGGGCCCTCATAGGCGCCGATGGTGCCGAACACATCCAGCCCAAAGACGTCCTCGACAAAGCCCCGGCCCAGCTGCAAGCCCCAGAAATCGAAGCTCTCGGGGGCATCGGCGGGGGTGTTGTACTTCTTCTTCCAATCATCGGGCACGCAGAAAGCGGGGAAATACAGGCCCAGCGCCCGCACCTGCTCCGGCCGCTCCGCCGCCGCCAGGGCGCTGACCAGCCCGCCCTGACTGCCGCCGAAGAGGACCACCTTGTCCGCATCCACATTCTCTAAAGCGCGCACATAGTCAAAGACCGCCAGCAAGTCCTCCTTCTCGGAGGTGATGGTCATGTCCGTGCTCTTGCCCGAGGACTTAGAGCGGGTGGAGCCGCCGCAAAAGTCGATGGCGCAGGCCACGAAGCCATTCTGGGCATAGAGGGTGCATTCCTTCACCCAGTCGCCGTTGGTGCCGTTATAGCCGTGGCTGAGAATGACGGCCGGGTGCCGGCCCTCGGTCTTAGGCCCATAGATCTTGCCGTACACGGTTCGCTCCCCGTTGGGAATGCGAACTTCGTCCAACGTAATCTGCACAATCTTATCCTCCGGTTTGGGTGGTTCTGCCTCCAAAGTGGGTTCCTCCGTCTTAACGGGGGCGGGCGCCTCTGTGGCAACGGGTTCCTCTATGGCCGCCGGCGCTTGCGTAGCGGCAGGAGCCGCTTCCTCCCCGGGGGCTCCGCAGCCCACCAAAAGAACGGCGCCCAACGCCAAAGCCAACAGTCTTCGTTTCATCTTCCATCCCTCCCATATAAGTTAGCTTTCTAACTTATATTTTACCACAGGTGCCCAGAATAAGTCAAGGCCGCCGGGTTTGCGGCGGCCTTTTTCGTGAGAGAGGCTTATTCCCTGATGCTTCCGGAGGTGATGTACCGGCCGGACTTGCGGTCAAAGAGCATGAGGGCATCGCCACAGAAGGTTATCTTCACCGGGGAGCCGATGGTATACAGGGTGTCCCCGAAGACGACGGAGGTGAGCAGGAACTCGCCGGTGCGAATCTTCAAGGTGGACTCCATACCGGTGGGCATGGCGCCGTAAATCTCCCCCGGGATACCGGCTTGTGAGAGGCGAACGAACTCCGGCCGGACACCCAGCACATAGTCCCCGTCGTGGATTTCAGGCGTATCCTCGATGGAAGTATCCTCCTCCTCCACCCGGGCGATGGCATAGCGGAAAATCTCGTCCTTGTTGGACTTTTCCACATAGCCCTTCTGCTTTGCCTTTTGCGCGAGTGCCTGGGCTTGCGCTTGCTGCTGCTCGTCCCGCTGCCGGGCCCAGGTCTCTACATCCACCGGATGGTTCGGCACGAAGGTGAGCTGCCGGTCCCCGAGCAGTTTCAGCTTCAGACTGCCATCCGCCTGCTGCTGGCCCTGAACTTCAATGAGGTTGATGGAGGGGTTCCCCACAAAGTCCGCCACGAAGAGGTTGCTGGGCCGGTTATACACCGTGAGCGGGGCATCGTACTGCTGCAGGACCCCGTTGTTCATAAGGCAGATGGAGGTGGCCAGGGTCATGGCTTCCATCTGGTCGTGGGTCACATACACGAAGGTGCTGCCGGTTTCCACATGAAGCCGCTGCAGCTCATAGCGCATCTCAAGGCGCAGCTTTGCATCCAGGTTGGAAAGGGGCTCGTCCATGAACAGCACGCTGGGCTCCGGCGCCAGGGTACGGGCGATGGCCACCCGCTGCTGCTGACCGCCGGAAAGCTCTGCCGGGTACCGGTCCATGAACATGCCGATTTTCACAATGCGGGACACCCGGCGCACCGCCAGGTCCACCTCCTCCTTGTTGAGCTTGCGCTTGGTGATAACGGGCTTCCCGCCTTTGAGGACCCTACCATCCGCATCCAGCTCTTCGCCGGCGGCTGTATGGGCACCTGCCAGCTTCTGATACTTCTGCTCCAGCTCCTGGGCCTTCCTGGCAGCAGCCCCCGGGTTCTCCTCAATGCCCATAGCCAGCAGGGTCTTGGCGCTGATGCCGGAGATGGTGTAGGTGTCGATGAGCTTAATGACGGCCTTTTTCCTGTCCAGATTCCCCTTCTTGTCCCTACAATCGTTGATGATGGCGGCGAGGGCCTGGGGGTCCTGGAGAATCTCCGCCATGCGTTTGGCGTTCCTCGCCTCATAGTCCACGGTTTCCATGGGCTCGTTGATGTTTTTCAGGCCGAAGGCGATGTTCTCATACACGGTCATATTCGGCCAGAGGGCATAATTTTGGAACAGGAACCCCACCTTCCGCTTGTTGGCGGGGATGTTGATGCCGGCGGCGCTGTCGAAAACCACCTTGTCCCCGATGGTGATGCGGCCCTCCGTGGGGGTTTCCAAGCCCGCAATCATCCTGAGTGTGGTGGTTTTGCCGCAGCCGGAGGGGCCGAGCAGGGTGACAAATGCGTTGTCCTCAATGACCAGGTTCAAATCGTCCACGGCATAGAATTTGTTCCAACGCTTTGTGATGTGTTCCAGAGTGATTTTAGGCATGATTAACCTCCGATACCTTCATCCAGGCTTGCGCCGGTGATTTTGTTGACAGCCGTATTGAAAATCAGAATGGTGACAATGAGAATGAGGTTGATGCCGCTCGAGAAGGCATAGAGCCCCATCTCATCGAAGTAGTCCAACGTGGTGGAGAGGATGAAGCCCTGGGTACACAGGAGCATAAACAGCGACAGCTCCCTAAGGCAGGTCATAAACGGCAGCATGTAGCCGCTGATGATGGAGGATTTCTGGATGGGAATGATAATCCGGAACATCCGTTTGAACCAGGGGGTATCCTGAATGATGGCGGCCTCTTCGATTTCCCCGGAGAGCTGCAGCATGGAGTTGAGGGAGCTTCGGCTGGCAAAGGGGATATACTTCACTGTGCCCACGATGATGAGCAGCCAATAGGTATTGAACAGGTTGATATACTTATTGGAGAAGAGGATGAAGAAGGCCACGCCCACGGCGATGGAGGGCATCAGGTAGGGCAAAAAGGCCATGTTGTTCACATAGTTTGCCCAGCGGGAGCGGCGGTTTTTGCTGACGGAGTAGCCAATCAGGGTGCCGATGGTGCCCGCCGTCAGGGCGCAGGCTACGGACACCAGAATGGTGCCGCCATAGGCATGCCAGATGGTCTGGTTATAGAGCATGCCCTGCTGGCCGTACATGCCGTTCTCGGTGATGTTCTCCGCCGTGATCCACCACTTGGTGGTCAGGTTCGCCCAGTTGCCGGTGTACAGGAAGCTATAGTCCCCGGGGTTGGGCAAAAAGGTTTCAAAGGCAAAGGACACGATGGGATAGATGCTGGTGAAGAACGTGAGGATGATGAACAGCACCGCAATGGCGTACTTGCCCCGCTTGCCCAGGTTGAACCGGGAAATCTGCCCGGACTTGCCGGTGACGGTGGTATAGCTCTTGCGGCTCTTCAAGGTCATCTGGTTCACCAGCAGAATCGCCACGCCGAAGACCATCATGATGATGGCCAGAATGCTGGCTTCACCGGTGTATTTGTCGTTCAAAGACACGTACTTGGTGGACAGGGTCACCAGATTCAGATAATGGGGCACCGGGTAGCTGCCCATGGCGCTGCCGAACACCAGCAGTATGGTGGACAGGATGGCGGGCTTGATCATGGGCAGGGTGATGCGGAACATGGTCCGCCACCGGGGGGTATCCAAAATGGTGGCCGCCTCCTCGAGATTCGCATCCATGTTCCGGAAGATGCCGCCGATAAGGATATAGGCAAACGGCGCATAGTGCAGACCCAGCACCACGGAGGAGGGGAACAGCCCCTGGCACCACCAGCCCGGCAGGGTCAGCCCGAACACGGAGGCCAGCAGCCCGTCAGCGCCGCCGGTAATCAGGCGGGAGTTGAACAGGTTCTGCCACACCACGGCCAAGGTCCACTGGGGCATGATGTAGGGGAAGATGAAGATGGAGCTGAGGTACTTGCGGAATTTCAGGTTGGTCCTGGTCACAAGGAACGCAAAGATGCCGCCATAGAGAATGGACACGACGCAGGTGAACACGGCCAGAAGAAAGGTGTTTTTCAGCGGCGTCCACAGATTGGTTTTGACAAGTCTGGAGGTAAACAGGTCCACATAGTTGGCCAGGGAATAGGCCTTGCTGCTGTTATTGAGATAGAACACCGAGAACTGCTGCCGGGTGATGGCCAGGTTCTCGTCTATGGTGCCGGGATGGATGGCAAAGGTGTCTTCCACAATGGCAACGATCGGCGCCACGGTGGTGAAGGTGAGCACGATGCCGAACAGCAGCAGGATGACGTTTTGAGGCTTGGAGAAAAAGGTTTTAATCTTATTCAACCGGATGCGCCGCTTGTCGGCGCGAGTGGGTGAACTTTGCACAAACGACCTCCTACTTCCACCAGAGGCGCCCCAACGGTGGTAAGGGCGCCTCTGATTATTCTGTCAGTTCAAATGGATGACCAATATGCTCTTTTATTGCACGGTGTACTTGGTGAGGGTCTCAATCCAGGAGCCCACGGTGAAGGCCACGTCGGCGCAGTAGCCGGGGTCTTCGATGACCAGCTGGCCTTCATTGACCCACCAGTCATAGCCACGGTCGTTCTTGCACTCGAACTCCACCTCGCCGGCTTCGTTCATGCCGCCCTTGCTGTGGCCGTACTTTTCCTCGGTGCCGGCGGCAACCACCGGGTTGGAGGAATAGCCGCCCATATCCTTGCCCCAGGCGGAGAAGCCGTCCACGGTGCAGGTGATATAGGAGATGAAGGCGCAGGCCGTCCAGGGCAGGGGGCTGTTGTCGGTGACGAACATGTAGTGGCAGTAGCCATAGCCGCCGATACCCTCATAGCCATCCTGATAGGCGGCCACCTTGATGTTTTTCTTGGAAACGCCCTCGGACTCCTCCACGGAGCGGAGCTTGGAGTACACCAGCAGGCCGAACTGATCCTTGGCGGAGGACTGGACCAGGGTGTTGCAGATGGGGCCGTCGTCGGTCTGGGCGTTGTAGCTCTCCACCCAGAGCTTGATCCAGGCGAGGGCATAGGCGCCGTTTTCGCCGAGCCCTAAGTCGGCCGCATCCTGCTTAAGGCCATCGATGACGGGCTGGAAGTAAGCCTTCTTGGCATCATCGAGCTTATCAAAGGCTGCCTTTAGATACCCGGCATAGGTGTCCTCTGTCAGCATGTACAGGAAGTTCTTGCCCACGATTTCGGAGTCGATGTCCATGAACAGGCCATGCTCCCCTTCATAGACGAAGTCCCAGCAGTTGGTGTAGGTCTTCTCTCCGGTGCAGTTATACTCGAAGACCTTGTTCAACGTCTGCAGGGGCAAATAGCCGGTGTAGCTGTCCACATCCACGCCGTTGGCCTGGGCCCACTCCAGAGGGATGAAGGTATCCAGAATGCCCGTGCGGACCATCTTGCTCTCAATCTGGTTGCCGTCCTGAATGAGGGTCAGGGCGAAGGTGCCGGTGTCCTTCAGGGACTCGGCGGTGAGCTGGTCGAAGATTTTGTTGTTCTTGGGCTGCTGCCAATCGAACTCCAGGGTGTAGTTGGGGTCGATGGTCTGCAGATAGGCGATGAACAGAGGCAGAGCAGACTTGCCGCGGCTGGAGTTGCCCACGCCGTAGAGGGTCTTGCCGTTGGACTCTTCGATGGCCTTGCGGGCCAGCTCCTCCATGGTCATGCCCTGGGCTTCCTTGATGATTTTCTGAACCGGGGTCAGGTTCTCCTCCACGGGAGCAGGCTCTTGCTCGGGTGCTTCGGGGGCGGTTTCGGTCTTAGTTTCAGTCTTCGTTTCCGTCTTCGTTTCCGTCTGTGCAGCGGGCTGCTGGCTTTCAGCAGCGGGAACAGTGGTGCCGCAGGCCACGCAGGCAAGGATCATCAGCGTCGCCAGAAGCAGGGATACCAATTTCTTCATAAGACTTCCTCCTTATTATTTGACAGTTATACTGTCTATACCTTATTCTACTCCATTCCCCATAAATGTCAACCGTTTTGCCCCCGATGCAGAAGCCAAAAAATCCCCACTTTCTCGCAAAAATGAGAGAAAGCGGGGAGAATATACTATTATTTTTTCAGGCTGCCTTACAAAGTTTCGGGCACCTTTTCCATGACCTGGGCTTTAAGCTCCTCAATAAGCTCCTGCACGCGCCGGGGCGCATCGGCAAGGGCCACATCCTCCTTGACGGACTTATCCCGGGTGGAGAGCTCCACCACCCCCCGGGCAAGGGTCTTGGGGCTGATGACCACCCGCACGGGGCAGCCGAACAGGTCCGCATCGGAGAACATGAACCCGGCGGACACGGCTCTATCGTCAAGCAATGTTTCTGCCTTGGCGGACAACCTTTCATAGAGCTCATTGGCGGCGGCCTTCACCTCTTCGTTGTCGGCGCGCAGGGCGCAGATTTCCACCTCCCAGGGGGCGATGGTGATGGGCCAGATGGGGCCGTACTGGTCGTGCTTGGCCTCGCAGACGCTGGCCATCAAACGGCCCACGCCGATGCCGTAGCAGCCCATGATGGGGTTGACCCTGTTGCCGTTCTCGTCGTCATAGGTCATGCCCATGGCCTCGGTGTAGCGGCGGCCGAGCTGGAAGATGTTCCCCACCTCGATGCCCCGGGACACCCGAATGCTGTGCCTATGGCACTGGGGGCACTCGTCCCCGGCCCGGGCCTTGCCCAAGTCGATATACTCCGTCTCCTCCGGCAGATCCCGGCCGGGGGTGAAGCCGGTGAAGTGATAGGCCTCCCGGTTGGCGCCGCAGATGAGGTTGGTGGCCCCCTGCAAAGACTTATCAAACAGGACCGTGGCGTTAGCCATCAGCTGCACGGGGCCGATGTTCCCGGCGGTCAGATGGGCACTCTCCAAATCCGCGGCGGGGTGGACGGCGGTCTTCAGGTAGTTGGTCAGCTTGGTCTCGTTCACCTCCACATCCCCGCGGGTGAAGATGAGCACGAAGCTGTCGTCTACGTTGCGCTGATAGACCACGGCCTTGCAGCTCTTCTGGGGGGTGCTGCCCAGCAGCAAGCACACATCCTCAATGGTCTTGGCGGCGCCGGTGAACACGGTTTGCAGGGGCTTTAGGCTCGCCTCCGGTTCGTTCTTCACGGTACACTCGGCGGCTTCCATGTTGGCCCGGTAGCCGCATTCGGGACAAAGGACGATGGTGTCCTCCCCGATGTCCGTCAGGAGCATGAACTCATGGCTCACCTTGCCGCCCATCATGCCGGAATCGGACTTGACGGCCATGACCTCCGGAATGCCCGCCCGGGCATAGATGCGCTCATAGGCCCGGTAGGCCCGCTCATAATACTTCTGCAAATCCTCCTGGCTGGTGTGGAAGGAGTAGGCATCCTTCATGGTGAACTCCCGCACCCGGATAAGGCCGCCCCTGGCCCGGGGCTCGTCCCGGAACTTGGTTTGAATCTGGTAGATCATGAAGGGGTACTTCTGATAGGTGCCGGCGATGTTGTTGGCCATGTGGACGGCGGCCTCCTCGTGGGTCATACCCAGGCACATATCCGCCCCGGACCGGTCCTTGAACCGCAGCAGCTCGCTGCCGATGCTGTCCCAGCGGCCGGAGGACTGCCAGAGGCTGGCCGGCATGGCCACCGGGAAGAGGACCTCCTGGCCGTCGATGCGGTCCATCTCCTCCCTCAGAATCCGTTCAATCTTGCGCTGAATCCTGGTGGCGGGGGGCAGCAGGGAATAGATGCCGTTGCCCACCTGTTTCATATAGCCGCCCCGGGTCATGAGATTCTGGCTCTCGATGTCCGCGGCGCGCTCCTTATACCGTTCGCCCAAAAGCTGGCTGACTTTCATATAGATACCTCTCCTCTTGCTTAGCTTCGGGCTATTATACCACACTTTGCCCATATTTCCACACCTATTTTATACTTTGTTGCCCCAAAGCCGGGGCCGTGGTATACTCAGGTAAACCCATAAGGAGACAGCGTATGAAAAGATTCCTTCTTTTTCCCGTTATACTGACCGCCCTCCTAGGCTGCCGGGGGACTAAGCCGGCGCCCGTTGATGAGCTCGCCGTTCCCAAGACCACCCCCGTCATAACGGAGGCTCCGGCAAAGGAGGTAGAGCTGGAGCTTGCCGCCCCCATAGGCACCCCCTCCCCTACCCCGGCGCCGCTGCCCACCCATACGCCTGCGCCCTCGCCCACGCCTACGGCCACGCCCACGCCCTCGCCCACGCCGGACCCCTACGAGGGGGCGGAGCGGGTGACCTACAGTAAGGACGAACGCTTCTTCTATGTGACCTTGACCGAGGAGCTGAAGGAGCGCATCACGGGCATCAGCTACCCCGCCCCGGGGCAAAGCTGCCGCGTGCCCTATGAGGACTTGCGGTATGTGCGGCTGATGTATGTGAACTTTGAGAATGAGGAGCAGGAAGGGGAGCTCATGGTCCATCGGCTGGTGGCGGACGATGTGCTGGATATCTTCTATACCCTCTACACCCAGCGGTACCCCCTTGCCTGTGTGCGCCTCGTGGACGACTATGGGGAGGTGGCGGACGACAACCTGTCCATGGCGGACAACAACACCTCCAGCTTCTGCTACCGGCAGGTCACCGGCTCCAGGAAGCTGAGCTGGCACAGCTTTGGCGCCGCCATCGACATCAATCCCGTGCAGAACCCCTATATCAACGGCAAGCGGGTCTCGCCCCCCGAGGGGAGGGAGTACCTCAACCGGAAGGATAAGCGCCCCGGCATGATTGACCACAGCGACCTGTGCTACAAGACCTTCAAAGCCCACGGCTGGAAATGGGGCGGCGACTTCTCCGGCGACAAGGACTACCAGCACTTCTATAAGGAGCTGAATGTGAAGCGGTAAAGCCACTTTGGTCATTTTTGCCAAGGCAAAAATCGTCGAGATAGGGCGCTGCCCTTCGATATATTTGCTTCGCAAATTCGATATATGCCCTAAGGGCATTCGATATGATATACATCCTTTCTTGTCCGCAGACATATCGCATCGAAGATATATCGAGCCCTAAATGGGCATATCGAACATCCGGCAGGATGTATATCGAAAATGGGCGGCCAAAGCCGCCCATTTATGCCCCCTCACACGGGGGCCGTCACAGGAATCGTTACGCCACCATGCCATGAGAGGCCATATAGTCGTAGAGCATCTTGCCGTGCTCCTGCTCCTCCTTCTGGATGTGGTTCAGGGCATCCCGGGCGCCGGGGTCGTTGAACTCGAAGATACAGGTGTCATAAACGGAGGACACATGCTTCTCCGTGTCCAGGGCATCCTTCAAAAGGTACTCGTCCTTCTCGCTCTTGGGGCAGTTGTCGCAGGGGGCGGCAGCGGGTGCCTGGGGCTTAGGCTGCTGGCCGCCGCCCATCATGGGCACGGTGCCCCCCATCAGGGTCTCGATGGTGTTCAGGTGCTCCTTCTCATGGGAGCGAATCTCCAGGAACAGCTCCCGCAGGGCGGGGTCCTCCGCCTTGTCCGCATACTGGCCGTACTTCTCAATGCAGATCTCCTCCGAGGTCTTCAGATCCTGCAGCAACATGGTTTCCTTTTGTGTCAGTTTCATTTTCATCACCTCGATGATAGCTTGAACGAAAGCCGGCCCTTTTATACATGGTTGCTTTTTTTGCGGAAATAGTATATACTGTGGCAAATTTTTCAGGAGAATTGGTATGCAGAGCTATGGATACAAGGAGGGACTTTTGGACGGCCTGCCCATCGGCTTAGGGTATCTGTCCGTGTCCTTCGGCTTTGCCATCTGGGCCATCAATCAGGGGCTGCCGGGGTTCATACTGGTGCTCATGTCCGGCAGCAATCTGACCTCCGCCGGGCAGGTGGCCGGGGTCACGGTCATGGCCGCCGGAGGGCTGTTTATGGAGCTTGCGCTGACGGAGGCCATCATCAACCTTCGCTACGCACTGATGAGCGTGACGCTGACGCAGAAGCTGTCCCCCACCTTCTCCCTGTGGCAGCGGATGCTGGCCGCCTTCTTCGTCACCGACGAAATCTTCGCCGTGTCCTCCACAAGAAAGGGCTTGCTGACCTTCCCGTATATGATGGGCCTCGGGTGCCTGCCCTGGATTGGCTGGACGTTGGGCACGGCCCTCGGTGCCTTTGCCGGGTCTTTGCTCCCCGCCGCCGTGTGCGCCGCCCTGGGCATCGCCATCTACGGCATGTTCACCTCCCTCATCGTCCCGGCGGCGATGGAGGAAAAGGGGGTCCTGCTGGCGGTGGCCGCCGCCATCGGTCTGGGGCTGATTCTGCGGTATGTGCCGGTGTTCTCCTTCCTGTCCGAGGGCTTTGTCATCATCATCAGCGCCGTGGGCGGGGCCTGTGTGGCGGCCTGGCTGATTCCGGCGCCTAAGGAGGCACAGGCATGAGGCTGTATCTGTATCTGTTGATTATGGCCGGGGTCACGTATTTGATCCGTATGCTGCCGCTGGCGTTCTTCCGCAAAAAAATCGAGAGTCCCTTCGTCCTCTCGGTCCTCCACTACCTGCCCTATGCGGTGCTGGGCACCATGACCGTGCCGGCGGTGTTCACCTCTGCCGGGAGCGTTCTTAGCTCCGTAGTAGGCTTTGCCGTGGCCCTTGTCCTCGGGCTCAGGAAGCGGTCCCTCATAGAGGTGGCCCTCTTTGCCGCCGCCGGGGCCTACGTGACCAGCCTCATTCTGCCGCTGTTTTGAAAACCTTTCAAAAAGCCTCTTGACCCTGACGTTGCGTCAGGGTTTATACTATGCGGCGAAGGGAGGCGATGATCATGATGACCGTTCACGAGGTCAGCAAACTGACCGGCGTCAGCGTCCGGGCCCTGCACCACTACGACCAGCTGGGGCTCTTGAAACCCGCTGAGGTCACGGAGGCGGGCTACCGGCTCTACGACGAGGACTCTTTGACGCGCCTGCAGAGCATCCTGCTCTTTCGGGAGCTGCAGTTCCCTCTCAAGGACATCGGGGCCATCTTGGACAGCCCCACCTTCGACAGGAACCGGGCCCTGGACCAGCAGATCAAGCTGTTGGAGCTGCAGAAGGAGCATTTGGACAATCTGATCGACTTAGCCAAGGGAATGAAACTGACGGGGGTGAAAGGCATGGCGGATTTCAAAGCGTTCGACACCAGGAAGATCGACGACTACGCCCGGGAGGCCAAGGCGGCCTGGGGCCAGACGGCCGAATGGAAGGAGTATGAGCAGAAGGCCAGGGGCCGCACCAAGGACCAGGAGCAGGATATCGCCCGGGGCATGATGGACATCTTCGCAGAGTTCGGGGCCATCCGGGACACGGACCCTGCCGCCGAGCCCGCCCAGGCTCTGGTGAACAAGCTCCAGGGGTACATCTCGGAGCATTTCTATACCTGTTCCGACGCCATTTTGCTGAGCCTGTCCAAAATGTACGGCGGGGGCGGCAGCATGACGGAGAACATCGACAAGGTCGGCGGTCCGGGCACGGCCGCCTTTGTGCAGGCGGCGGTGGAAACTAAGTGCAAGGCCAACCCTGCATAAAAGAGGTCACGGCGGGACATACTCCCCTCGACAAAAACAAAAGGGAGGTATCGCATGACTTTTTACGACGAGTTTGAGAAGTCCTACCTGGATAAGAGCAAGCCTAAGAACACCAAGGACCAGCGCAAGGAACAGGCCCAGCGCATCAAGACCGAGGCCATGCTCCGCCGCGACCGCAGCGACAACATGGAGTAAGTAAGATACCAATACAAAGGGAGTGCCTGCCGGTTTGTTTCGGCGGCACTCCTTTTTACAACTCTTTACAACTCTTTACAACTTTCGCTTTCTTTTACAACTCTTTACAACTCTTTACAACTTTTGCTGTTATGTGCCTATTTCTTCCTGGCCAAAAGCTGCTTGCCAAAGAGGACGCCGCAGAGGAGTAGGAAGTAGACGGCGAGGATGGCAAAGACCAGCCAGGTGGTGGCGGGCTGGTTTTGGGCGATGAGGCCAAGGACCAGCAGGAAGGGGGCGCCGAGCAGCACCGCATACAGGTTCTGGAAGATGAGGTTCTCCGCCGCCGGGGTGTCAAAGAGGGGGTCAATCTCCCGGCAGAGGATGAGGCCGGTGCTCAGCGTCCCCGTGAGCATGCCATAGAAGCAGAGGAACTGCTCGTGCTCATAGGCGGGGAACAGCCGGTGGCTGGCGAAGCGGACGAACAGGAAGGTGACCACCGCCCCGGCCAGGCAGATGAGCACCAGCGGCAGGATGAACTCCGGGTGGGTAAAGGCGGTCAAGTCGATGGAGGCGATGGAGGCCACCACCATGATGTCGAACATCCAGCCGGAGATGCGGTTGAGCATGAAGCTGTTGCGATACTCCCGCTGCATCCAGCCCGCCCGGGAGAAGCCCTTGAGCAGGGCCTTGACGATGACGCAGGCCAACAGGCCAAACAGGAAGTTGAAGCCCCAGATGGTGGACTGCAGGGTGTTCACATAGAACTTCACGCCGCCAAAGGCCACATCTATGCCCTTCATAAGGCCATAGGCCAGGATATAGGTCACAAGCACCAGGGCGGCCTGGACGGTGAACTTGTCCATGGACTCCGAAAGCGGCAGCTCGTTCTTGCCGGTGATGGCTTCGGCGGTCAGGTTCTCGGCCATGTCCGCGTCCTTTTTCATCTGGAGCTTCCCCTTGCGCTGCATCACGTTCATATACAGCACGCCGCCGATGCTGGCGGACACGAAGCCCAACGCCGCCACGGTGAGGCCGAAGCTCGAGCCGTTGACAAAGCCATAGCTGTTCTCGAAGGTAAGGCCCCAGTTGAAGGCCTGGCCCGGACCCTGGCCGTAGCCAAGAGGCAGGAGAATGCCGCTGCTGGGGAACACCTTCCCCTGCATGGCATAGAAGAAGGCCAGGGTGATGAGCAGCCCCGCCACCCCCTGAATCAGGTATCCGCACACGGTGATGGCGCCGGAGCGGAACACCTCCCGGTTCCGATGGGGGGACTTCACTCGCCGGCTCTGCTGTAAGGACATGGCCACCACGCCAAGGCCCAGGCCGTGGTAGGTCATCGCCTCCAGGGTGATTAGGTTGTTGCCGCTGCGAAAGAAGCTCACGCCGGTGACCAGGCGATAGACCCCGTCAAAGAGCAGCAGCAGGAACCCGGCCAGCACCGCCCCCGGCAGCAGGGACCGGCGCAGCACCGGAATCATCCGGCGCAGCGCTCCCGCCAGGAGCAGCGCTCCCGAGAGCAGGGAGAGCATGATGACAAAGTTCCAGACCTCTATGTTCTGGAAGCTGGTGAACTCGGATACGGTTTCGTGGATGAGCATGTTGTTCCTTCCCGGCGGTGGGCCGCCTTAGTCTTTCAATACCTCGTCCTTCTCGATGAGGCTGTTCCATTTGTCCAGGGAGTCGTCGAGAATGGCGGTGAGCTTTTTCGTCTCCTCCCCCGTCATACGCATGCTGATGCGCTTGCTGAGGATGCGGATGCTCTGCTCGAACACCGCCCCGCAGCCTCTGAACTTCTCCGTCAGGTGCAGGTGATACTCCCGCCGATCCCTCGTAGAGGGGACCTTCTGCAGATACCCCTTCTCAATAAGGCACCCCACCCGATAGGTGGCGTTGCTCTGGGAGATGCCCGTGAAGCGCGCGAACTGGGAGATGGTGGGTTCCTCCAACGCCTCCACCACCTCCAGGCAGAAGATTTCCATGGGGGTCAAATCCCGGCTCTGCTCCCTGACGGCAATGAACATCTTGCGGTAGAACCCCAGCCGCATCTTTAGCAGCACCCGGGACAGCGCATCGCTGAGCATACCCTCACCTCCTTACTTCGATTATTTTAAGTATATATTCTCAATCCCCCGCCGTCAATAAAGGACATAAAAATAACCCCAAGGGGGCAGCGGGCCGCCGTAGGTTTACGGCCCCCGTGTGAGGGGGCACACCATTTGCGGCATATTTAATATGAATTACTGTAGGTAGAAAGGACCTGTGCGGCCCTTTCTCCTTATTTTGTGCCGCAAATTAACGGCGTTTTTGGGCCTTCATATAGGGAACTATAATTCGGCCCAAAGAACGCCGTTTCTGCCCTCCTCCTCGGTGGCCTTGCTGAGCGTGAGAATGGCAAGCCCCTTCCGTCATTTTTGCCAAGGCAAAAATGCCACCTCCCCCATTCCCTGACGGGAACGGTGGAGGCAAGCGTTTCCCTTGTCATTTCGACCGAGGAAGCGGCAGCGACCGAGCGGAGAAATCTCTTGTACAAG
>JAFSPW010000001.1 GCA_017451295.1 Clostridia bacterium | reverse complement strand
GGTACCAAAAGGCTCCCCCGCAGGGAGAAAAAAGGAGAGCCGCATAGGCAGCTCTCCTAAATGGATTACATAAGTTTCTCTTTTTGCGCCGCTTTTTCTCCTTTGTATAAAGAGAAAAAGCGGCAAAGAAAGGGACGATCTTAATACATGTCGCCGCCGCCCATGCCGGGTGCGGGCGCAGCAGGCTCGGGCTTGGGAATGTCGCACACCAGGGACTCGGTGGTCAGCACCATGGCGGCCACGGAGGCGGCGTTCTGCAGGGCGGAACGGGTCACCTTGGTGGGGTCGATGATGCCCTTTTGGAGCATATCGCCATAGGTGTTGTCGGCGGCATCGAAGCCATAGCCAATCTTGCGGCTGCGGCGGATGTTCTCCACGATGACGGAGCCTTCCTCACCGGCGTTCTTGGCAATCTGGCGCATGGGGGCTTCCAGGGTCCGAAGCACGATGTCCACACCGGTCTTCTCGTCCCCGGCGGAACGGGCCTTGAGGGCCTCGACCTGCTTGCTCACATTCAGCAGGGCCACGCCGCCGCCGGCCACGATGCCCTCTTCCACGGCGGCACGGGTGGCAGCCAGGGCATCCTCGATACGCATCTTCATCTCCTTCATCTCCACCTCGGTGGCAGCGCCAACGGAGATGAGGGCCACGCCGCCGGCCAGCTTGGCCAGGCGCTCCTGGAGCTTCTCCTTATCATAATCGGAGGTGGTCTCCTCAATCTGGGCCCGGATGGACTTGATGCGGTTCTCAATCTCCCGCTGGTCCCCGGCGCCGCCGACGATGACGGTGTTCTCCTTGTTCACCTTGACCTGGCGGGCGGTGCCCAGCATGTCGATGGTGGTGTCCTTCAAATCCATGCCCAGCTCATCGGAGATGACCTGACCGCCGGTGAGAATGGCGATATCCTGGAGCATAGCCTTGCGCCTGTCGCCAAAGCCGGGAGCCTTGACGGCCACGGAGTTGAGTACGCCGCGTAGCTTGTTGAGAATGAGGTTAGCCAGGGCATCCCCCTCCACATCCTCGGCGATGATGAGCAGCTTCTTGCCACTCTGGGCGATGGGCTCGAGAATGGGCAGCAGGTCCTGAATGTTGCTGATCTTCTTCTCGGTGATGAGGATGAAGGGATCATCCAGCACGGCTTCCATCTTATCGGTATCGGTGACCATGTAGGCGGAGCAATAGCCCCTGTCAAACTGCATGCCTTCCACCACGGAAAGCTCGGTCTTCATGGTCTTGCCCTCTTCCACGGAGATGACGCCGTCATTGCCCACCTTCTCCATGGCATCGGCAATGAGCTCGCCAATGCGCTTGTCACCGGCGGAGATGGAGGCTACCTGGGCAATCTCCTGCTTGGTCTCCACCTTCTTGCTGTGCTCCTTGAGCCCTTCCACCGCCTCGTTGACGGCGGCTTCGATGCCCCGGCGGATGCCCATGGGGTTGGCCCCGGCAGCTACGTTGCGAAGGCCCTCATGGACCATAGCCTGTGCAAGGAGCGTGGCGGTGGTGGTGCCGTCGCCGGCCACGTCGTTGGTCTTGGTGGCCACTTCCTTTACCAGCTGAGCGCCCATGTTCTCAAAGGGATCCTCCAGCTCAATCTCCTTGGCGATGGTAACGCCATCGTTGGTGATGAGGGGGGCGCCGAACTTCTTCTCCAGCACCACGTTGCGGCCCTTGGGACCAAGGGTAATCTTCACGGTATCCGCCAACTGATTGAGGCCGCTTTCCAGGGCCTTGCGGGCGTCTTCACCATATTTCAACTGCTTTGCCATAAGTCTGTTTCCTCCTGATTATTTCACGATGGCCAAAATGTCGCTCTGCTTGAGGATGACGAACTCCTCGCTCTCCAGCTTGACTTCCGTGCCGGCGTACTTGCTGTAGACCACTTTATCGCCGGCCTTCACGACCATGGCGACTTCCTTACCGTCCACCATGCCGCCGGGGCCAACGGCGATAACTTCGGCAAACTGGGGCTTCTCCTTGGCGGCGCTGGTGAGAATGAGCCCACCCTTGGTGACCTCCTCGGTTTCCACCTGCTTTACGACCACTCGATCCATCAACGGTTGCAGTTTCATGGATGCAAATCCTCCTGTGATTATTTAGCACTCAAAGAATAGGAGTGCTAATTTCTGGAACCTATTATAGCACCCTTTTATGCGGTGTCAACGACCCAAATGCAACGAACTTGTGAAAATCTGAAAGGGGACGGCCAGCACAAAAGAGGCGGAAAAAAGTGAAAATTGGGGCTTGCATTTTTGAAAATCGTTTAGTATAATAACGGGGTTCGAGTAATGGACTATTATCTATAGGGGGTAAATGCTGTGGCAAACATTAAATCTGCTTTGAAGCGTGCAGGCACCAACAAGAAGGAGAATCTTCGCAACCGCGAGGACAAGTCCGTGTTGAAGACCGCTCTGCGCCGCTTTGACGAAGCTCTCCAGGGCACCGATAAGGAAGCCGCCGAGGCCGCTTATCTCAAGGCCGTGAGCACCGTCGATAAGGCAGCCGCCAAGGGCGTTATTCATAAGAACGCCGCCAACCACAAGAAGGCTCAGCTGGCCGGCAAGCGCGCATCCGCCAATTAAACCCCAACGCAATAGATTGAATGTAAGGCCCCTTTCCTTTTATTAACCATAGGAAAGTGGGCCGTTTTTTATGGACAAGGGAGGAAATCGCCATGGCCATGGACGGTCTTTCCCTGTTCGCCATGCTTCAGGAGGCCAAAGGTCTTTTAGGAGCACGGGTGGACAAGGTGCAGCAGCCGGACAAGGACACCCTGGTGCTCAGCTGTCACGGCAGCGAGTGCGGACGGGTGCGGCTGCTCATCAATATACATAATGAAAACGGGCGACTGGCGCTGACCAGGGACACGGCAGAGAACCCTGCCGTGGCCCCGGCTTTTTGCATGCTGCTAAGAAAGCGGCTCATCGGCAGCCGCATCACGGCCATGGAGCAAAGCGGCCTTGACCGAGTGGTCAGCATACGCTTCTCAGGCCGGGATGAGCTGATGGACGAGAGCACCTGCTCGTTGGTGGTGGAGCTGATGGGCAAGCACGGCAACGCCTTTTTGCTGGACGAGGAGGGGGTCATTTTGGACTGCTTGCGGCACATCGGCATCGGGGCGGAGGCCCTGAGGGTGTGCCTGCCCAATGTGAAGTATGAGGCCCTGCCGCCCCAGCAGAAGGCCAACCCGCTCACCCTGAGCGAGCAGGAGCTCTCTGCCTTTGATACCCCCCGGGCGCTGATGAACGGGTGCATGGGGGTATCCAGGCAGACGGCGGGGCTGCTGCTGCCTGAGGAGCTGGAAAGCAGCCAGCGGGGCAGCTATCTGTATGAGACCTTCCAGCGGCTTTCCCGGGGCGAGCTTTCCCCCCATCTGGTGCCCGGCGTGGGGCCGGTGCCCTTTTTGCCCCTGTTTCGGGAGGACGCCCTCCCCTACCCCAGTTTGTCCGCTGCGTTTGACGATTGGTATCGGCAGCGGGATGTGCACATCCGCATGAGCCGGGAGACCGGGGCCCTGCGCTCCACATTGGAACGGGCTTTGAAGCGGTGCGAGAACAAGATTGGGGCCTTTACGGGGGATTTGCAGAGCCAGGAGGAGGAAGACCGGCTCCGGCTCTGGGGGGAGCTGCTGCTAAGCTATCAGGGGCCCAGGCGCAAGGGGGCCGACACCGTGGCGGTGCTGAACTATTATGCGGACCCGCCGGAGCCCGTGGCCGTGACTTTGGACCCGGCTCTGGACATCGCCCAGAATGCGGCCCGGTACTTTAAGCGCTATCGGAAGCTAAAAGCCGCCCGGGCCTATGCCCAGCAGAATTTGGGGCAGCTCAAGCAGGAGCAGCTTTACCTTGAAAGCCAGCTGCTGGCCCTCTCCAACTGTGAGAACAGCGAGGACATCTCCGCCATCCATCAGGAGCTGATTCGGGAGAAATACATAAAGCCGCCCACAAGCAAGGGGAACGGGGCAAAGAAATCCGCCGTGCCTCATCCGCTGCACTTTGTATCCTCCGCCGGGGTGGACATCTATGTGGGCAAGAACAATCTGCAGAACGATTATCTGACCAAGACCGCTCCCCCGGATGCCCTGTGGCTCCATGTGAAGGACGCCGCCGGGAGCCATGTTATCATCGACTGCCGGGGGATGCCGGACGAAAAGACCCTGCTGGAGGGGGCCATGCTGGCGGCCCGGTTCAGTAGTCTGAGGGGGAGCGACCATGTGCCCGTGGACTATGTGCCCCGGCGCTATGTGAAAAAGCCCTCCGGGAGCAAGCCCGGGTTCGTCATCTTCACCAACCAGCGGACCATTCTGGTGACCCCGGACGGGGACATCACCCAACGCCTATTGCCAAAGGAGTAAAAATATGAAGCTATTGATTGCCTCCAACAACGCCCACAAGGTGCAGGAGATTTCCCAGATTCTGTCGCCCTACTTTGAGGAACTGGTGACCATGAAGCAGGCGGGGCTGTCCATCGACGTGGTGGAGGACGGCACCACCTTTGCCCAGAACGCCCTGAAAAAGGCCCAGGAAATCTTTGAAAAGAGTGGCTACGATGCGGTGCTGGCCGACGACTCCGGCCTGTGCGTGGATGCCCTGGGGGGTGCACCGGGGGTCTACTCCGCCCGCTATTGCGGGGAGGGGCACGATGATGCCGCCAACAACGCCCTTTTGATGAAGAACATGGAGGAGGTTCCTGACCCGAAGCGGACCTGCCGGTTCATGTGCTGTGTGGCCCTGGTGCGAAGGGGGAAGG
This sequence comes from Clostridia bacterium, assembly GCA_017451295.1. Lineage (GTDB taxonomy): Bacteria > Bacillota > Clostridia > Christensenellales > CAG-138 > RUG472. Next base: position 9,605 of record JAFSPW010000001.1, on the reverse strand, counting down.
CGCCCATCGTAGTGGAGGGCACGGCGGAGGGTTTGCTTCTTCGCAAGGCCCAGGGGGAAAACGGCTTTGGCTATGACCCCTACTTCTTCTATCCGCCTTTGAAGAAGTCCTTCGCGCAGCTGACGAGCGAGGAAAAGAATCAGGTGAGTCACCGAAAAAATGCCCTGGATAAGCTCCGGCTGGCCCTTGACAAGGAGGGGCTTTGATGCGCATCGGGGTGTTCGCCGACAGCCACGGGGACATCTCCCCCGCCCGACTGTTTCTGCCTTTGCTGGGGCAGCTGGACGCCCTCTTTCATTTGGGGGACCATGCCGCCGATGCGCCGAAGCTCGGGAAGCTGTTTGATTGCCCGGTGTATGCCGTTCGCGGGAACTGCGACTTTGGGGCCGCCGACCCTCTGGAACTGACGGTGAACTTGGAGGGGAAGCGGTTTTTGCTCCTTCACGGCCACCAATACTATGCCCGTGAGAGCCTGCTCTATCGGGCGGAGGAGGTGGGGGCGGACATGCTTCTGTACGGCCACAGCCACGTGCCGGAGCTAAGCGCCGACGGGGCAAGGCTTATCCTGAACCCCGGCTCCCTGTCTCGGCCCCGGTGGGGTTCACAGCAAAGCTGTGCCCTTATCACCATAGACGAGGGGCAGCTGAAGGTGAAGTTTATCAACCAAAGCAGCCTTAGCCGCAGGCAGTAAAAATAAGTTCATCATTAGGGCGCAAAAGTTTCGCCTTTTTATCATTGACAGCCCTCCCCTGCGGGGGTACACTAAGGCCACGTTTTCTTTTTTAGAGGTGTATGAAATGAAGCGCAAAGCGGTTTCTCTTTTGCTGTGCCTGGCATTTTTGGTGTGCCTGGTTCCCGTGTCCGCTGCCCGGGCCGAGGGGTTCGACATGGGCACCATTCGGGAAAGGTATGCCATTTTGGTCAACGCCAACGACCCCACCACCGCCCTGTACGGTTTGCAGAAGAATGCGGACGAGCGCTGCTCCACGGGCAGCACCATCAAGATTCTCACCTGCATGCTGGCCATTGAGTCCGGACGGCTGGACGAGGTGGCCACGGTTTCGGAGAAGGCGGTGAACTTCAACAAGAAGTATAACTCCCTTATGGGGTTGGAGCAGGGCCAGACCTGGACCATCCGGGATCTGCTGTATGGGCTGATGCTGCCCAGCGGCAACGATGCGGCCATCGTCATTGCGGAGCATTTATCCGGGTCCACGAGCGCCTTTGCGAAGCTGATGAACGAGAAGGCGGCAGAACTGGGCATGCTCAACAGCCACTTTACCACCGTGCACGGCAAGGACGACAGCGGCAAGAACTATTCCACCGCCCGCGACATGGCCGTTTTGACGGCCTGGGCCCTGCAGAACGACACCTTCCGGCAGATTGTGGGCACCACCACCTATACCTGCTCGGACACCACGGGCACCGTGACCATCAGCCTGCAGAACACCAACCGGCTGCTAATCGATGCCCAGAGCGACGGCACCTATGAGCCTATCAGCTGCCTGTTTCCCGATGCCATCGGCGTGAAGACGGGGGACACCAACCTGGCCGGCAAGTGCTTTGTGGCGGCGGCGAGCCGCGGCGGCGTCACCCTGATTGCGGTGCTGCTGGGGGGCACGCTGGACGATGAAGATTATCTGGCCCGGTCCCTGGACATGCGGCCCAAGGACAAGGACCCCTACAACGCCCAGCGGTTTGAGGATGCGATTAGCCTGTTTACCTATGGGTTCAAGCAGATGACCCAGTTTATTACCGTACAGGATTTGATTGACAAGGGCATGCCCGTGACCTTCCCTGCCCAGGTGCAGAACTATGCCGCCACCGACCCCAACGGGGGGAACATCACCGTCTCCGCCCGGCTGAACCCCAGCCAGGAGCTGCAGCTTATGGAGCCCTCCATGGCCCTCATCAACCAGGACGTCACCGCCCTGGCCCAGACGAAGATCGGCACCCTGGTGGCGCCCATCAACACCGGGGACGTGGTGGGCACGGTGGACTATGTGGTGGGGGACTCGGTGCTGTTCTCCTCCAATCTTTACGCCGACAGGGACGTGAAGGAAGGGGTGTTGAGCGTGGAGCCCACGGTGGAAGCGGGCGGCACGGAGGCCTCCCCCGCCACCTCCCTGATAGGCGGCGCCTCCACCTTAAGCGGGGAGCCGGTGAAGCAAAGCAGCCTCGGCCGGGTGCTGGGCACCGTTGCCCTGGTGGTGCTGATTGTGGCGCTCGTGGCGGTCATCGTCTTCTATGTCGTGGTGCGGGTGCGCCGGGAAAAGCGGCGCAAGGCCCGGGCGGCGGCTCGCCGAAAGAAGCGCCTGCAGCAGGAGCGCATTGCCCGGCAGCGGGCCATGGAGCAGGACCGGCTATGAGGGGTTCCCGGGGAACAAAATGGATACGCCGTCTGGCGGCCGCTGTGGCCGTGCTGACGGCGTTTGTGTTAGGGTGCCCTGTGGCCCATGGGGAAGAGAAGCCGGATGTGTCGAAGTTCCCCGAATCGTCGGTGCTGCTGTCCACGGGGGAGGCGCCCCGGGAGAGCCTGAACGGTCTTGAAAAGAACGCCGACGAGCGGGCGTATCCGGCCAGCATCACCAAGGTGCTGACGGCTTTGGTGGCATTGGAGAAAGGGGATTTGGAGGATTTGGTCACCATCTCCGCCCATGTGGTGGACCTGTCCAGCGCCAACACCAAGATTGGGGTGAAGGAGGGAGAGGTGTACTCCCTGGAGGATATGCTCTATGGCACCCTGCTGCCTTCGGGCTGTGATGCGGCCCGGGCTGTGGCCGAATGCGTGGGCGGGAGCGAGGCAGGGTTTGCCGAGCTGATGAACCAGAAAGCCCAGGAGCTGGGCATGATGGACAGCCACTTTATGAACGCCTCGGGCCTGCACGATGGGGAACAGTACACCACCGCCCGGGACCTCGCGCTGTTGGGGGCGGCGGCGGCGGAGAATGAGGAGCTGTGCCGGATGTTGCAGACCCGGGAGCACACCGTAACGGAACGGACCGGGGGACGAAGCTACTCCGTGCGGAACATCAACCGGCTGATCAACGACCCTCGGCCCGGGGAGTATGAGAAAATCAGCGCCCTGTACAGCTGGTGTATTGGGGGCAAGACCGGCAGCACCAACGCTGCGGGGCGCACCTACATGGCCATGGCCCGCTGCAGTGGGGTGACTCTTATCTGCGTGCTGCTGGGCGACCGGGTATCCACCGCCGGCACCAAGGGCACGGCCTATGACAGGATTGTGGCCAACCGGTTTGTGGAGGCTAAGGAGCTGTTTGAATATGGGTACGGCTTCCTGTTCCCAGAGGTGAGTGTGGAGACCCTGATTGAAAAGGGACTGCCCAACGAGTTTCCCATCCTGGTGGAGCATGGCGAGGAGCAGGTGCCGGTTCGGGCCGCCATTGCCCCGGGGGACACCGCCTTCTCCCTCTATCGCCCGGCTCTGGAGGCTGTGGGGAAAAAGGGCGGAGTAACCTATGAAGTATCCCCCCTGGAGGCGGCGGCGCCGGTGTATGCCGGGGATGCCGCCGGGGAGGTATCCTTCTATTTTGCAAAACGGCTGCTGTTCACGGTGCCCCTCGTCTTTACGGACACCCTGTTGCCGCCGGCTACCCCCTCCCCTGCCCCGGTGCTGGAGGTGCAGATGCGGCCCTACCATATGAATGCCGTCACCCCGGCGCCTGTACAAACGCCCGAAGGCTCTGACCCCGGCCCCTCCCCCTGGTGGCTGGCGGTGCCGCTTGCGGCTGTGTCGGGGGTATTCCTCTTGTGTCTGCTGCGGCGGAGAAAGGCACGCAAAAAGGAGGCTTAGCGGCCTCCTTTCAGTCTGTCAAAAAACTTCGTTTTTATACTAATCCACGCCTAACCCATGCACATTGGGCGGCACCTTCTGTGCCGGTTCTGCTTCGTCAAATCTTGATTGACGGTCCCCAGTCAATCTACGATTCTCCTCATGGAACCAACGCAGAATTTGCTCGCCGACTGCACATGTTTTAGACGCGGATTAGTATTAACAGACTGGTTCTCCTACTGCGGCAGGGATTTGGAAGCTGCCCGTTCTTCCCCCGCAAGCTCCCTGCGGGCGGCTACACCGCCCTATGCAGCCCGGTGCAGGAACAGAATCCATTGAAACAGCCTATTTTGGCACGCAAAAAGGAGGCTTAGCGGCCTCCTTTTATGTTTGTACTTAGCTTGTTAGCTTGCGTTTTCAGCGGTTTTTCACGGTGTTTCAGGTGGTCTTGGCTTTTTTGTACTGCCGATACAGGAAGAAGAACAGGCCGGGGCTCACCATATACGCACAGAGAAACAGTTTTGTTCCCGCGCCCATAATCCGGTTGGACAGAAAATGGGGGAAATGCTCGGCAATCCGCTTTCTGACGATGCGCTTCTCCCTGCAATAGCGGCCGGGGGTCTCTGCCAGTTTGCCGATTAAGCCGGTTTGGTCCACATAATACTTTTCGTACAGCTCGTCCCCGCCCGGCTTCCCATGTAGATTTTCATACAGAAGCTGTGACACGAGAATGTTTTGCTCCAAGTCCCCGTTCGTATAAGGGGTATGGCAGGCGCTTCCGGTCCGGAGCCTTCTTAGATAGCAGGCTTTGTCCAGCAGGGCCGCCTTCTGGGCTTTAGAGACCACCTGGGATAAAAACAGCACATCCTCCCCCAGCTTGATTCTGGTATCGAAGCGAGAATCGCCGATGAGAGCTTTGGAGTAGATGCAGCTCATGAGCATGGTATCTGAGACGAACCAGCGCACCCGCTTGCTGTCCGCGGTGATTTCATGCTTGCCGGGGCCGGCGCTGCCGGAAATCGGGGCACCGTCCGGGAAGTGAATGGTCTTGGCGGATACCAAGTCTATCTCCGGGTCCGCCGTGAAGGCCATCATCTGCTGCAGCACGTCCCCATCCGCCAGCAAATCGTCCGCATCTATGAACTGAAGATACTCCCCCCGGGCCGCCTCTATGCCCAGGTTCCTGGCGTGGGACACGCCGCCATTAGGGGAATGGATGACTCGCACCCGTTCGTCTTTTTGAGCGTAGGCATCGCAGATTTGAGGGGAGCCGTCTATGGAGCCGTCGTCCACCAAAATGAGTTCATAGTCCCGGAAGGACTGCATGAGAATGGAACGGATGCAGTCCTCCAGGTACTTTTCCACGTTGTATACGGGCACAATCAGGGACAGCCGACGCTTCATCTTTGAAAGCTCCTGGCAAGGGGGTTAGGGCGGTGCATCAGAGATTGAACTGCTTGGAAATGATGTCCACGATTTCCACGCCGATGCGCTTCTGCGCCTCCTTGGTGGCGGCACCGATATGGGGGGTGCAGGAGACCATGGGGTGGCTGTAAAGGGCATGGTTGGCGGAGGGCTCTGAGGCGAACACATCGAGGCCGGCGGAGCGGACCTTGCCGGAGTTCAGGGCTTCCAGCAGCGCATCCTCATCGAGGTTGGCACCCCGGGAGGTGTTGATGATGCAGACCCCGTCCTTCATCTTCGCGATGGTCTGGGCGTTGATGATGGCGCCGCCGTCCACCGCCGGGGCATGGACGCTGATAAAGTCCGCTTGCTGCAAGAGCTCGTCCATTTCCACATAGGGGATGCCCAACTGCTCCTCGATGCCGGGGATGTGGTAGATATCAAAGGCAATGACTTTCATGCCGATGGCCTTGGCCATGATGCCCAGGTGCTGGCCGATGCGGCCGAAGCCGATGATGCCCAGGGTCTTGCCCTGCAGCTCGATGCCCTTTGAGTAGGCCTTCTTCTCCCACTTGTCCTCCCGCATGGTGTGACCGGCGATGGACAGGAACCGGGCGCAGGCGAACATATGGGCCATGGCCAGTTCCGCCACGGACTGGGAGCTGGCCCGTGGGGTGTTGCGGACGGTGATGCCGTTCTCCTCGGCGTACTTTACATCGATATTGTCCACGCCTACGCCGCCGCGGACGATGAGCTTGAGCCGACCGGCGGCTTTGGCGGCGTCGATATGGGGCGCACGAACCTTGGTGGCGGAACGGACCACCAGCACGTCATAGTTCTTCACGGCCTCCTTCAAGGCTTCGGAATCATAGAACTGCTGGTCCACCTGGCAGCCCTTGGCGGCGAGGGCCTCTACAGCCCCCTGCTCCATGCCATCGGATGCAAGAATCTTAATCATGACGGTGCCTCCTTATGCGTTTTTGGCTTCGTAGTCCTTGAGGAAATCCACCAGGGCCTGCACGCCCTCTATGGGCATGGCGTTATAGACGGAAGCACGAAGGCCGCCCACACTCTTGTGGCCCTTAAGATTATCGAACCCGGCGGCCTTGGTGGCGGCCACCACGGCGGCATCCTTGTCCTTGTCCCCGGTGATAAAGGGGATGTTCATGAGGGAACGGTCCTTCTTCTCCACGGTGCCATGGAACATCTTGGAAGAGTCCAGGAAGTCATACATAATCTGCGCCTTCTGCTGGTTCTTCTTCTCCATGGCGGTAAGGCCGCCGTTGCTGAGCAGGTACTTAAAGACCTTGCCGCACACATAGATGGCCCAGCAGTTGGGTGTGTTGTACATGCTGCCGTTGTTGGCGTGGGTGTCGTAGCGAAGATAGATGGGGGTCTTGGGGTCGATATCCTCAGAAATCAAGTCCTCCCGGATGATGACGATGGCCAGACCTGCGGGGCCGATGTTCTTCTGTACGCCGCCATAGATAAGGCCGTACCGGCTGACATCGCAGGGACGGGACAGGAACATGGAGCTTTGATCGGACACCAGCACATGGCCCTTGGTGTTGGGAAGCTCGTTCCAGGTGACACCGTGGATGGTCTCGTTCTCGCAGATGTAGACATAGTCCGTATCCTCGGGAATGTCCAAATCGGAGCAATCGGGGATATAGGAATAGTTCTTATCCTTGGAGGAGGCGGCCACGATGACCTCCCCATACTTCTTGGCTTCGGCAATGGCCTTCTTGGACCAGGCGCCGGTTTCGATATACACGGCCTTGCCGTTCTTCATCAGGTTCATGGGAATCATGGCAAACTGCAAGGTGGCGCCGCCTTGGATGAACAGGACCTTATAGTTGTCCGGAATATTCATAAGGGTACGCAGGTCTGCCTCGGCCTCGTCGATAATCTGCTGATACACCTTGGAGCGGTGGGACATTTCCATCACGCACATGCCGCTGCCACGGTAGTTCATCATCTCGTCTCGAATCTCCTCCAGCACGGGTTCAGGCATGATGGCGGGACCGGCGGAGAAGTTGTAGATGCGACCGTAATTCATGATATATATGACCTCCTATGAAACGATTGATTTAGAGTATACCACTTTTTTCCAATGCTGCAAGAGAGGGTTCGCAGATACGGGGGGTTCCGGCGGCTTTGAGGGCATTAGCTGTGTCCTTGAGGCCGCTGCCGGTGCTGATGACGGTGACGGTTTCGTTGGCCTTGATGATGCCCTGGGCGATTGCTGAGCGGACCCCGGCGGTGGCCGTGGCCCCGGCAGGCTCTGAAAAGACGCCTTCGGTGCGGCCTAAGAGGCCCATGGTGTGCAGGATATCCTGGTCGGTGACGGCAATCCAGCGGCCGCCAGAAGCATAGACCGCTCGCTGTGCCTTTTGGGGGTTCCGGGGCACGCCCACGGAGATGGAGTCCGCCAGGGTCTCCTCCGGGGTGGGGACAAGGGCATGGTCCTGGGTTTTGTCCGCATTGACAAAGGGGCAGCAGCCCGTGGACTGGACCCCGAGAATCCGGGGAATGCGGTCGATAAGGCCGAGTTCATACAGGTCCTTAAAGCCCGTATAGACCCCGCCGATGGTGCAGCCGTCCCCGACGGAGCAGGCTACCCAGTCCGTGACCTGAAAGTTCAGCTGCTCGGCAATCTCCATGGCCACGGTCTTTTTGCCCTCGCTCATGACCGGGTTGATGCCGGCGTTGCGGTTGTACCAGCCGTACTTTTCTATGGCGGCGCGGCTGAGCTCGAAGGTCTGCTCATAGTCCCCGTCCACCACCACCAGCTTGGCGCCGAAAATCATCAGCTGGGCCACCTTGCCCTGGGGGGCGCGGCGGGGCACGAAGATGACGGCCTTGAGGCCCATGCGGGCGGCGCTGCCGGCGCAGGAGGAGGCGGCGTTCCCCGTGGAGGAGCAGGCGATGGTGTCATAGCCCAGCTCCAGGGCCTTGGCCACGGCCACGCCGGAAGCTCTGTCCTTTAGGGAGGCGGTGGGGTTGATGCCATCGTCCTTGATGTACAGGGCCTTGAGCCCCAGCTCGTCCCTGAGCTTCTTCGACTCGTACAGGGGACTCCAGCCGATGCGAAGGAAAGAGGACACGTCCGTTTCATCTGCGATGGGCATGAGCGCCCGATACCGCCACATGCTGTTGTCCCGGCAGGCGGACAAAAACTCCCGGTTCAGGGACTTTTTCACCTCGCCGTAGTCATAGACGATGTCCAGAATCCCCTTCTCCCCGCAATGGGGGCAGGTGTATTTTTCCGGAGCAAAGCTCAGCTCCCGGCCGCAGATGGTGCAGCGATAGCCAAGTATCCGTTTCATACCTTACAGCTCCGCCAGCAAGCCGGTCTTTTCGTTGAAGGCGTTGATAAGCTCGTCGAGCTCCTTGGCCTGCTCGTGCATATCGGTCCAGTAGTGCTCGTCGTACCACTGCCGGTTAATCTCCTCGTAGGTCTTGCCCTGCTGCTCCACCCAGGTGTAATACTTCAGGTTGTGAATGCGCTTGCGGTCCTGATAGCTTAGCTCCAGCATGGCATCGGTGCGGATGCCCTGGAGGTGCTTGGCAAAATCGTAGGCGGCGGCCAGCTCACAGTAGGCACCCTGCTGCTCGTCCAGCTCCTTGATGCGGCTCTCGTACATGATGGCGGAGTCGGTGCACACCGTGGCCACGATGTCGTGCTCGGTGAGTTCGTAATACTTGGCCATCTTGATGCAGCAGAGCATGTTGGCGATGCCGGAGATGCCCATGAGGGACAGCTTCTCCACAGTTTCGGCGGGGACGCCCGCTTTCTCGATGAGGTACTTCTTCCCCTCGGGGGTGTTGAAGAGCCGAAGCAGGTTCTGGGAATCGTCGTCGTCGATGTCGATGACCATGTCCGTGTTCTTCACATTGTGAATCCAGGGCACGTGCTTATCGCCGATGCCCTCGATGCGGTGACCGCCGAAGCCGTTCTCCAGCAAGGTGGGGCACTGGAGGGCTTCGCCTACGGCCAGCTTCAAATGGGGGTACCTCTCCTTGAGCAGGTCACCGGCGCTCATGGTGCCGGCAGAGCCGCTGGTGAAGCAGGCGCCGGCGAACCGGTCCCCTTCCCCTTTAATCTTCTCGAAGACTTCGCTTAGGGCGTTGCCGGTGACCTGATAGTGCCAGATGCAGTTGCCCATCTCCTCGAACTGGTTGAAGATCACCACGTCGTCCCGGGTGCGGCGAAGCTCCCAGGTCTTGTCGAAGATTTCCTTCACGTTGCTCTCGCAGCCAGGGGTGGCGATGACCTCGCCGGCGATGTTGCTAAGCCAGTCGAACCGCTCCTTGCTCATCTCGGCAGGCAGGATCGCCACGCTCTCGCAGGCGAGCAGCTTGCTGTTGAAGGCGCCGCCCCGGCAGTAGTTTCCGGTGGAGGGCC
>JAFSPW010000053.1 GCA_017451295.1 Clostridia bacterium | reverse complement strand
GGGTTGTCGAGATAGGGCGAGGCCCTTCGATATATTTGCTTCGCAAATTCGATATATGCCCTAAGGGCATTCGATATGATATACATCCCTTCTTGTCCGCAGACATATCGAATCGAAGATATATCGAGCCCTAAATGGGCATATCGAACATCCGGCAGGATGTATATCGAAAATGGGCGGCCGAAGCCGCCCATTTATGCCCCCTCACACGGGGGCCGCATATTACTTGGAAGGCACGTTTTTGCTGGTCTTGATGAGGTCGGAGCGGATGAAGCCCTTCTGCTTCCCGTCGGACACATAGTACCAGGTCTTGCCGTCGTCGCCCTTAGTCTTATAGTAGACGGTGAGCTTGGTTTCGTTTTTCAGCTCCTTGAGGCACTTGGAGTCCGTATCCGCCTCCTTGCGAAGGGCGGCCACGGACTGGGTGTTCACGGTGCCCTCATAGGTGGAGGAATCGGAGGAGCCGCCCTCCGGCGCCTTGGGGGCGGTGCCCTGGGCCACCATATCCTGGCGGATATAGCCGTACTTGCTGCCGCACTTTAGGAACCACCAGCCGTCTTGCAGCTCGTACAGGGTCAAAGAGGTGTACTCCGGCACATCCTCCTGCACAATCTTATAGGAGGTGCCGGGGCCGGAGCGAAGGTTCACCTTGTCCTTGGCCAAATACCCCTTCTTGGCGTTCTTGGTCTGCTCCTTGGTGGGCTTGGTATAGATTTGCGTCCCCGCCGTGGGCGTGGGGGTGACGGCTAAGACGCCCTCCCCGCCTTCAGCTGCCGGGGTGGCGGCGGCGGCGCTCACGACATAGGAGCCGGCCTGCTGGATAAGGGGCTCTGTCCCCTCCGCATAGGGCAGAGGCACGGCAACGAGGTTGAAGGTGATGGTGCTAATCTGCCCCAGGGGCAGGGCGAAGGCGGCATAGGCCCGCTTGCCTCCCGCCAGGGCCTTCGACCAGGACTGGGCCTCGGCCTCCCCGTTGATGGAAACGTTTTCAAACTCGAAGCTGATGAACCGGTCCGTCCGGTTCTCCAGATACGCCCGCAGGACCTGCTGGCCCTGGGCATCCTGCTCCACCCCCAACAGAATCACGGCGCCGAAGCTGTTGTCCACAACGGTCTGCTCGCTGGTGGAAATCTGCCGCACGGGATAGGCCACGGTCTGGGCGGTCTTCCCCGTGGGATAGAAGCTGAACGCACCGTCCACGGCATCCCCCTGCCCCTGGGGCACGTTCTCGTCATAGACCAGGGGATAGAGCACCAGCTCGTCCACGGTGGAGATGCCGGCGGTCCGCAGGTTCTCCACCGGCACCCGCAGCTCCCCGCTGCCGGAAAGCGTGGGCGGCACGGAGGCCGCAAAGGGGGCGGACTGCATATAGCCGTTCACCGCCAGCTGATCGAGGCTGATGGTGAAGGTTCTGTCCTGGGACTTGTTGGTAAAGCTCAGCTTTACCACTAGGCCGTTCTGGGGGTCGAAGGTGACCTCGTTCACCGTCAGGGAAAAGACCTGGCTCTCGGGCAGGGTCTCCTGGCCCACGGTGCACACCCGATCCCCGGCGGGGGTCAGCGGCGCCGGCGTCACCTCCGTGCCCTGGGGCACCGCCGTATCCTCCGGTAGATGCAGCACGCTGGGGTCGTCCTTTTTGCAGCCCATAAGCGCAAGGGCCAATATGAGCGGCAGCCAGAGATATTTTATCTTCATGTTTCTTCCTCCAAGACCTGAAAGTTCACAAATTCTTAATCTTTTATATATCACAATCTGCCCCGTCTGTCAATTATCGGGCCTCATTCCCTCATTCCCGCCGCAGGGCGTCGATGGGGTTCAGGCGGGCGGCCTGGACCGCCGGCACGGCCCCGAAGAACAGGCCTACCACCACGGAGAAGACCACCGTGGCCGCCACGATGTACCAGCTGATGAAGATGGGCACTCCGGACACCCGGGAAACCACATACGCAAGACCCACGCCGACCAAAATGCCCAGTATGCCGCCGATGGCGGTCAGCACCCCGGCCTCCGTTAAGAACTGGCCGGAGATGCGGCCCTTGGGCGCGCCCAGGGCTTTCTTTAGGCCAATCTCCCCGGTGCGCTCCGTGACGGACACCAGCATGATGTTCATGACCCCGATGCCGCCCACCAGCAGGGAGATGCTCGCAATCCAGATGAGCTGCCGGTTGGTGGCGGAGCTGAGCTCCTGCAGCTTCTTGGCCTGCTCGAGGAGGTCCTTGCTCTTATACTGCACGTCGCCGCTGCCGGTGAGGGTGCTGTTTAGGATGGCGGCGGTCTGCTTGCCGGCCTCGGTCATCTCGTCGGTGCTCCCGGCGCGGACCATGACGCTCGCCGGCTGGTCATAGGCAAAGAGGGTGGGCCAGGTGGTGCCGGGAATGAGCACCTTGCCGCCGGAGTGGTCCGTATAGGTGAAGTAATCGTTGATGGAGGTGATGGTGGGGGTGAAGGCGCTGCTCTGGGTAAATTCCCCAATCACCACATAGGGTTCGCCGCTGATCTCGACGGTTTTGTTCACGGGGCTTTCCCCCAGGAACAGGGTTTCGGACACGGCCCGGTCGATAAGGGCCACCTTTTTGCAAGCGGAGAAGTCCTCCGGCAAGAAGCCCCGGCCGCTTCGAAGCACATAGCCGTTGACGGCCATAAACCTGTCGTCCACCCCGTAGATGGTGCCCTGGTTCAGTCGCTCCGCCCCGTTCCACACCATCTCATAGGCATCCCGGCGGTAGTAGAGGGAGGCATCCTCCACCTCGTCGATGGCGGTGATGTCGGGCAGAATGTCCCCCGTGAGCACCGTCACATACTCCGGCACCTGCTGATAGGAGGAATCCAGGGGATAGTCCCCCTGATAGAGGGTCACTTCCACGGTGTTGTTCCCCGCCCCCACCAGGTTCTGCTTAATCTGCTCGTTGGTGCCCATGATGGTGGAGGAGATGGCGATGATGGAAGCGATGCCGATGATGATGCCCAGCATGGTGAGCGCACTCCTGAGCTTATGGGACCAGATGCCGTCAAAGGCCTCCCGAATGTTTTCCAGCATACTACTTCAATGCCTTTCTGTTGGTGTCGTGATGATGTCAAGAAGTCTTTTAGACCCCTTCTGCCGGGCTATGCAAGGGCGGTGTAGCCGCCCGCTGGCCATATGCGCCGGAAGAACGGGCAGCTGTCAATCCGTAAAATCCAGCGACATGTGCGGTGGATTTTACACCTTGCAGCCATCGCCGCCCGGAACCCCCCAGGGGTTCAGGCGATGCTGCAACCCCAGCCGCAGCTGCACCCGCCTAAAAACCTGTTTTCGGCGGCATTTACCATATATCTTCCGTGATTTCAATGGGTGCGCCGTCCCGCACGTTCTTGCCGTAGGGGAAGGCGATGTAGTCCTCCGGGGTCAAGGTCACGCCGAACAGCTCCCGATACTCATAGACCCGGCGGCCGGTGTGGACCGGCTTTTGCCGCAGGACCCCGTCCTCCACTACGAAGATATAGTCCTGGCCCTCTATCTCCCGGACGAAGGCTTCAAAGAGGTACACCTGTCCCGTGCCCGTCAGGGTGTCCCGGCCCGTGAACTCCACGTAGCTGCCGATGGGCAGCTGCACCCCTTCCTCCACGGTCAGCTGCATCAGATACCCGGAGGAGTTGGGGTTGCCGCCGTTAGAATAGCTGTCGGTGATGGGCATGGGGCTGACATAGCGGACGGTGGCGGAAATCTGTTCCCCGGCCTCGTAGGAGAAGCCGGAAAGCTGCGTCCCCACGGGGTAGGTGCCCAAATCCATCTCCCCAATCATGCACGTGACGGCAAGGCCGCTGCCGCCCTTAATCTCCACCAACGGCTGACCGTTGGCCGCCTCCCCGTCCACCAGAGACACGGTGCCCTCCACGGTGCTGTAGACCATGCCGCCGCTGAGGGTTTGGAGCTTCTGGATGTCCAGGCTCAGCTGCCGATACTTTACCTCGTTGTCCCGAATATCCGCCGAGAGCTCCTTTAGATAGGCCTCCCGTTCCGCCCGGCTCATGCCGCCGCCTCTCGGGGGGGTCACGATGGGCTCGTCCTCCCAGCCCTCCGGGGTTGCCGTGGGGGTGGGGGTCGGCGTGGGACTGGGGGTAGGGGTCGGCGTGGGGGTGAAGGAGGGCGTGGGCGTGGGCTCCACATACGCGGGGTAAATAAGGTAGCTTCCCTCGGTGGTGAAGGTCACATCCACCCTGAGGTAGGGGGCCAGCAGCTGCACATGGATATAGCTGCCCGCGAGCCGTGCCTCCTGGGCATAGCGGGAAAGGAAGCTCGCGGTCACCTCCTGGCCCGGGGTATAGGCAAAGGTATAGGGCTCCTGGAGGGTGCCCCGGCCCTCGCGGCTGGTATCGCTCAAGCTGGCGGTGCCGCTGTGGCCGCTACTTAACGTGCTGACGGCAAAGTGGGTGCTGCCGTCTGTTTCCGCCGTCAAATACACGGTGCCAAAGCTCCCCTCAAAGCGGGCATAGATGGGGCTGTGGCCCTGGGCCGCCTGCTGCAGGGAGGCGATCAGGGTTTGGGGAATGGGCTGGCCATCGAGGCTGTAGGCATAGGGGTCGCTGACGGTGCCGCTGCCCCCCAGGTTGCTCATGCTCCCGAGGTGAGCAGCGAGCCGCTTCACCTCCATCCCCCTTGCCAAAGCGGCGATCGCCGCCGTGGGCGTGGCGGTGGGGATGCCCCGCTCATAGGGCGTATAGGCGTAGCGCTGGTATTCCTTATACTGTAGCTGGAGGCTATCGTATAGCTTCTGCCTCTCCAGCAGCTTTTCGCTGAGGGTCAGCTCGTCCTTGGTGGAATCAAACCGCAGTACCGGGTCCCCCACATGGATGCTCTGCCCCTGCCGGGCCAGAATCTCCAGCACGGGGCGCTCCGCCTCCGCATAGACAATCATGCTCTCCTCAGAGACCACGCTCCCGCCCATATAGGTCTGGTTGGGGGCATACTGCATGAGCCAGTTCTCGGCGGACACCACCTTGGCCGGGCGCCGCCGGGCGTACTGGCTGTAGCCAAAGACACCCACGGCGGCCACCGCCGCCACGGTGCCCAAAATCACCAGGGTTTTGATAGCTTTTTTCATTCCTGGGGTTCCTCCTTGAGCCAGCCGTCATAGATGTAGAGGATGCGTTTGGCACGCTCGGCCACCGCCCGCTCGTGGGTAATCATGACGATGGTCATGCCCTGCTCATGGAGGGTGTCGAAGATGTCCATAATCTGCTGACCGGCCTTGGAGTCCAGGGCGCCCGTAGGCTCGTCCGCGAGCAGGAGCTTCGGCCGGGTACACATGGCCCGGGCGATGGCCACCCGCTGGCACTGGCCGCCGGACAGCTGGTTGGGATAGAAGTCCATGCGCTCCTGCAGCCCCACGGCGATGAGGGCGGCCTCGGCACGTTCCTTGCGCTCCTTCCTCGGCACGTTCCCATAGAGCAGGGGCAGGGCCACGTTCTCCCAGGCCCGCCGCCGCTGCATCAGGTGGAAGCTCTGAAACACGAACCCAATCTTCTCGTTGCGGATGGCGGCCATGCGGGCGTCCCCGGCGTGGGCGTTGTCCGCCCCGTCGAAGCGATAGACCCCCGCCGTGGGCTCGTCCAGATACCCCAATATGTTCATCAGCGTGCTTTTGCCGGAGCCGGAAGGGCCCATGATGGCGATATACTCCCCCTCCTCTACGGCAAGGTTCACATCATGGAGCACCGGCACCCGGTTGTTCCCGGTGCCGTAGGTCTTTTCGATGTGCTCAAGGGAGATAATCATGAAAGGGGCACCTCCCCGTCCTCCATATCCATGGGCATCTCCATATCCATAGGCATCTCCATACCCATATCGTCCATATCCGTCTCCATGGAAAAGTCGATGCTGCCCATGTCCATGCTCTCCTCGGGCACATAGAAGGTCTCCGAGGCGGTCATGCCCACCTTCACGGACGCATCCGGGAAGGCAATCCGGTCCGTATAGCTTAGGCCGCCGGTGACGATGACGTTCCCGTCCTCCCGGGGCTCAGAAGCCAGGGTCACCTGCCGCTTCTCGATGCGGTTTTTGCTGTCTGCGGCATAGACGAAGGCCTTGCCCCCCTCCTCCATGACATAGTATTCCGGCAGGGGGATGCCGTCCGCGGCGTCATCTGAGCCGTCCCCGGGCTCGATATACACATGCTGGCCCATGAGCAGGCCCTCGCTGTCCGTCAGCTCCACGAAGAAGTCATACTTGCTGGCCTTCTCCCCGGAGCCGCCGTCGTAATAGTAATAGTTGTTGTTCTGCTGCTTGGTCTCCTCCGTGTTCACCCGGTAGATGGTGCCCTGCCAGGTCCTCTCGTCGATGCGGCTCATAATCCGAACGGGCATGCCCTCCTGGAGGGTGTGGATGGTCTGCTCGCTGACGGTGCCCTTGACGCAGTAGTCGTTCCCCGCCACGATGGTGATGTAGGCGTTGCTCTGCTCCTCCCCATAGCCGGAGGAGCCGTCCTGGGAACGGACGGAGCGGACCGTGCCCGCCGCCGGGGAGGTGATGATGCTGTGGTTCAGGGCCTTTTCCATGTCCTGGGCCTGCTTGCGCTTCTGGTTCAGCTCGTACTGCTTCTTGCGAACCTCCAGCTCCTCGGTCTGAATGCTCATCTGAATATCGTACTTCTTGCTCTCCCTGGCCCGCTGGAGCTGGTTTTTCAGGCTCTCCACCTTATCGTTCCCGGTTTCGATGCCGTTCTCGAGGCCCTGGATGTCCAGCTGCAGCTGCTCGTAGCTTAGCTGCAAGCTCTCCACGTCATAGGCAAACAGAGGCGTCCCCTCATAGACCTTGTCCCCGGCGGACACGAAGGTCTCCTCAATGGTCAGGTCCTTGTCCGGGTCGATTTCGATGATGTTCTTCGCCTCCACCACCCCGGAGTACCGGTTCTGCCGCCCCGCGGGGCCGATGCCCGTGATCACGGACACGGACTGCACATAGGCCGTAGCCTCCTGACTGCCCCCGGGTAGCAGCCGCCGATAGGCATACACGCCGCCCGCCGCCAGCAGGGCCACAAGGCCCAAAGAAAGGCCAATCTTCCATCCTTTTTTCATGCTCTCTCTCCTTCAGCCCGCATAGGGCAGGGTTTCAAAATAGTCTTCCTCCGGCCGTCCGTCGATGAACCATTGGCCGTTTTCGTCGTAGGTCAGGGTCAAAACCCCCTGCTTGCCGGAGTCGGTGACAAACCAGGCGTATCGGCAGCCATCGCTGCAAAGCAATGTCAGCTTCTCCCCCGCCGGGATTAAAAAGGCCTCCCCCGGCTCCTTTCTGGCCCGGGCGGCGTTTGCGGGCAGGTCCCGCGTCACCACCAGCGGCTCCCGCTCCTCAGAATACGTCCAGACCGTGCTGATGGGGCCGATGACCCCGTCGTCCCCGATGCAGTAGTTTCTGACCCCCCAGTTGGTGCCCAGCATATCCACCACACCGATGACCACCAGGTGGTCGTCCTCAAAGCCGTCGATGAAGCCATTTAGCTCCGCGTTCGTTTGGCTGCCGCCCCAACGCTCCGCCCGCTCGTCGGGCTCGAAGGTAAAGGGGGTGAGCTTGGGCCCGAGGGCATAGATGACATAGTCGCTGGACGCCAGGTCCCCGCAGAAGTACACCTCCCATTGGCCGTCCTGGTTCAAATCCCCGGCATAGAGGTCAAAGGGCATATCCTCCCCCACCTCTGTCAAGAAGGTGTAGGTCTCGGCCCCGTCTGTCAGCACCAGCTGCCAGCGGGCATATTCGTCCTCCCCCACAGAGACGGCCAGCGAAAGGGTCTCCTTCTCCCCGTCCCCGTCCATGTCGCTTGAAAACGGCAGCCGGTCCCCCACGCTTTGGCAGGTGCCGGCAAAGCTCTCCTCGGCCTCGGCGTCCGTCTGTGCGGCGGGAAGCGCCACCTCCGCCTCCACCGGCGGGGCCGTGGGCGCCACCATGGGTTCCTCCTCTATGCGAGGCGAGAGCTCCATCGGCGGCTCTGTCGGTACACGAACGGGGGCCGCCCCCCGGGCGCACCCCCACAGCAGGCACAGGCCCGCCAGCATCCATATTCTATGTTTCATGCTTCTTGGCTCCTTTTGGTTCATGCTCATATTAAACACCCAAGATGTGTCCAAAAGGTGGCACAGTTGTTAAGATTGCCTTTCCAATTTACGGATATTGTCTTATGGCACGATTTTTTTCAGCTTCTTTGAGAGCAGCCAGCCAAGGCCGAGCTTTATAACATCCGGGACAATGAACGGGAACACGCACCAGCCGAGAATGTCCCAGAAGCTGCTGCCCCTGCCCCGGGCAAAGTAGAACCAGACGGTGCCGATGGCATAGCAGAGGAGAAGCCCCAGAAGCATCCCCAGGGGCTTGGCTATCTTGACCCTCGGGAGCAGCTTCTCGGCCCCGGCGGTGCACAGCCCCAGGGGCAAAAAGCCCACCACATAGCCGAAGGTGACCGGGTTTAGCGTCTTGAACCCGGCGAACACGGGCAAGCCCACCACGCCCAGCAGAATGTACACCAGCACCGCGAGGGTGCCCCGCCTGGCTCCCAGAACCCCGGCGGTCAAAAACACGGCGAAGGTCTGCAGCGTGATGGGCACCAGGCCCGGCAGAGGGATAGAAATCCAGGCGCACACCGCTATCAACGCCGCAAACAAGCCCACCAGGGCCATATCCTTCGCCGTCAGTTTCATGCAAAAACTCCTCCCCGCTTTTCCCAAACTCACCCTACTATACCACTTTTTTCCCCCCTGTCAATCGCCGCCAACCGCTTTACAAAAAGGGCATATTCTGATAGAGTATACTCTGTATAAGGAGGTAGATTTGATGATAGAGGATATACGGCGGCAGCTGGGGGACACCTTGGTGGGCCGCAGGCTCCTGTACATGCAATCCACCACCTCCACAAACGACGTGCTCAAGGCCCTCGCCCTGCAGGGGGAGCCGGAAGGCACGGTGATTCTCGCCGGGGAGCAGACAAAGGGCAAGGGCCGCCTGGGGCGGAGCTTCGTTTCCCTGGCGAATAAGGGGCTGTATATGAGCGCCCTCTTGACGCCCGCTTTGCCCATGGAACGGCTGCTGCCGCTGACGGGGCTGGCGGCGGAGGCTATGGCCCGGGCGGTGGAACGGGCGGCCGGGGAGCGGCCGAAGATCAAATGGGTCAACGACCTGATTCTGCACGGCAAGAAGATTTGCGGCATATTGACCGAGATGGTCACGGGGCCAACGGGTCGGGTTTGCCTCATCGTGGGCATCGGCCTGAACCTTACCCACCGGCGGGAGGATTTCCCCCCGGAGCTTAGGGAAAAGGCCGGGTCCATCCAAAGCGAGCTTGGCCGCACGGTGGCCCCGGCGGATATGGCGGCGGCCATGATTATAGAGCTAAACAGGCTCTATGGTGCTCTGCTTTGCGGGGACACGGCCTCTTACCTTGCCGCCTACCAAGCGGACTGCCTCACGGTGCAGCAGCCGGTGCTGCTGCTGCAGAACGGGCAGGAGATTCCCGCCTTTGCCCTGGGGGTGGGAGAGGATTTGTCCCTGCTGGTCCGGTATTCGGACGGCTCCACGGGTGCCGTGCAATGGGGGGAAGCCTCCGTCCGGGGACAAAAGGGCTATGTGTAAACCAACCTTTCAGGAGATATATATGAAAGAAAGCATGAAATTCTCTCGGCTTGCGGGGCTTGTCGCCCTGATGCTGATGCTGTGTCTGCTGCTGCCCGGGGTCGCACGGGCAGAGGAGCAGACCTGCGGCGAAGCCCTTACCTGGGCCTTTGATTCCGATACCGGCACCCTGGCCATCTCTGGCACCGGGGACATGGACGCCTACAGCGACGAAACCCCCGCCCCCTGGGCCGCCTTTGGGGAGGATATCACCACCCTGAGCCTGCCGGTCGGCATCACCTCCATCGGGGACAACGCCTTTGCCGCCTGCACGGCCCTGACCACCGTGGTCTTTGAAGGCACCGAGACGCAAAAAAGCGCCATCACCGTGGGCGCCGGCAACGATGTTCTCTACACCGCCGCCTGGCAGTATGATGAGGAGCCCCAGGCGCCCACCATCCTCACCCAGCCCCAGAACGTGACCACCGTGGCGGACAACACCGCCACCTTCTCCATTGAGGCGGAGGGGGCCACGGGCTATCAATGGTACTATAAATCCCCCGCCGCCACCAAGTGGACCAAGATTACCACCGCCACCGGCAGTTCCTATACGTTCTTGAGCCGGTCCGGCAACAATGGGTGCCTGTTCTACTGCGATGTGAGCAACGACGTGGGCACCGTCACCTCCGACACCGCCACGCTGACGGTGCTGTCCATCACCACCCAGCCCAAGAACACCGCCGCCAAGGCCGGCACCACCGCCTCCTTCTCTGTGGAGGCCAGCTGGGCCACCTCCTTCCAATGGTACTATGTGGCACCCGGCGCCGCTTCCGGCACCGCCATCGACGGGGCCATCAACCCCGCCTACTCCCTCACCGTCACGGAGGCGGACGAGGGGGCCGGGTTCTACTGCGTGGTGGGGAACGACCTGGGCGCTGTCACCAGCAGCACCGCGAGGCTCACCCTGACCATGCCCCCGGAGATCATCAAAAATCCCCCCAACCACAGCGTGAAAAGCGGCACCCGGGTGGCCTTCACCGTGGAGGCCACGGGGGCGACCACCTTCCAATGGTATTATAAGACCCGGTCCTCCACCGCCAAGTGGACGGCGGTCAGCACCAGCGGCATCTACACCGTGAACAACGACCCGGACAACAGCCACAGCACCCTCTATTTCACCGCCAGCACCACCTATAACGGCTATCGCTACTACTGCGTGGTGAGCAACGGCAGCGGCTCCGTGGACTCCACCGTGGGCACCCTGACGGTGACCGCCGGCGGTTCCACCCGGACCACCTCCACCCGTACCGCCACCCCCCGGCCTGCGGCCACGGCGGCGGCTACGGCAGGGACGAACCTTGTGACCCCGGCGCCTACCCCCGTTCCCACGCCCACGCCGACGCCGACGGCCACGCCCACCCCGTCCCCCACGCCCATTATCACCACCAGCCCCTCCCCCCGCGCTACGGCAACGCCGCTGCCCACCATGCCGCCCGAGCCCCCGGATGCCGGGTCCGTGCTGCCCTGGGTCTTTGCCGTGCTGGCGGCGATTCTGTTGGGCTGGATGTATGTAATGCTCCGCCGCGCGCAGGAGCAGCTAAAGCAGAAACAAGGATAAGGATTCTATGAAACAATATGACATCACGGGCATGAGCTGCGCCGCCTGCAGCGCCCGAGTGGAGAAGGCGGTCAGCGGCGTAGAGGGGGTCACCTCCTGCGCCGTCAGTTTGCTCACCAATTCCATGGGGGTGGAGGGGGATGTAAGCCCCGAAGCCGTCATCAAGGCCGTGGAGGCCGCCGGCTATGGCTGCAAGGAGAAGGGGGCAGCGAGCGCCAAGGCTCCGGCGGAGGATGCGCTCAAGGACCGGGAAACCCCGCTGCTCCGGCGGCGGCTGCTCATCAGCCTGGGCTTTTTGCTGGCCCTTATGTATGTGTCCATGGGGCACATGATGTGGGGCTGGCCCTTGCCGCATTGGTTCGAGGGGAACCATGTGGCCATGGGGCTCGTGCAGATGATACTCTCGGCCATCATTCTGCTCATCAACAGGAAGTTTTTCATCAGCGGCTTTACGAGCCTTCTTCACGGCGGTCCCAACATGGACACGCTGGTGGCCATGGGGTCCGGGGTCTCCTTTGTCTACAGCGTGATGCTTCTGTTTTTGATGACGGATGCCGTTGTAAAGGGGGACCAGGACCGGGTCATGGCCTATATGCACGGGTTCTATTTTGAGTCCGCGGCCATGATTGTCACGCTCATCACCGTGGGGAAGATGCTCGAAGCCATGTCCAAGGGCCGGACCACGGACGCCCTCAAGAGCCTGATGAAGCTCAAGCCCCAGACCGCCGTGCTCCTGAGGGACAATCAGGAGGTGCCGGTGCCCATTGACACCGTGCAGGCCGGGGACCTGTTTTGTGTGCGGCCCGGGGAGAGCATCCCCGTAGATGGGGTGGTCGTCAGCGGCCAAAGCGCCGTAAACGAGGCGGCGCTCACCGGGGAAAGCATTCCCGTGGACAAGGCGGAGGGGGACAGCGTTTCTGCCGCCACGGTGAACCAGTCCGGGTATCTTGTCTGTCGGGCCACCCGGGTGGGAGAGGATACCACCCTGAGTAGAATCATCCGCATGGTCAGCGATGCCGCCGCCACCAAAGCCCCCATCGCCAAGGTGGCGGACCGGGTGTCCGCCGTGTTCGTGCCCACGATTCTGGGGCTATCCGCCCTGGTGCTGGCAATTTGGCTGCTGTTAGGCCACCCCTTTGCCCAGGCGCTGAACCATGCCATCACCGTGCTGGTCATCAGCTGCCCCTGCGCGATGGGGCTTGCTACCCCGGTGGCCATCATGGTGGGCAACGGCAAGGGGGCCAAGAACGGCATTCTCTTTAAGACCGCCCTGTCCCTGGAGCAGACCGGGAAGGTGCAGGTGGTGGTGCTGGATAAGACGGGTACCATCACCACCGGCGAACCGGCGGTGACGGACGTGCTCCCGGCCCCGGGGGTCACGGAGGGGGAGCTTGTGTCCCTGGCCCTGGCCTTGGAGCAGCACAGCGAGCATCCCTTGGCCCGGGCTATCCTCGCCTATGGGAAGGACCAGACAGCGGCGGCCGTGACGGAGTTTACCGCCCTGCCCGGCAACGGGCTCACCGCCCGGCTGGAAGGGAAGCTGCTTTTGGGCGGGAACCTGAGCTTTATCCGCAGCCGGTGCCCCGTGCCCGAGCAGATGCGAACCGCCGCCAACGCCCTGGCGGAGCAGGGGAAGACCCCCCTGTTCTTTGCCCGGGAGGATAGGCTGCTGGGGGTCATCGCCGTGGCGGATGTGATAAAGCCCGATTCCGCGGCGGCCATCCGGCAGCTGCAGAACATGGGCATTCGCGTGATGCTGCTCACGGGAGACAACCAGCGCACCGCCCAGGCCGTGGGACGGCAGGCGGGGGTGGACCAGGTCATCGCCGAGGTGCTGCCGCAGGGGAAGGCCGCCGCCGTCAAGGACCTGCAGCGACAGGCCACCGTGGCCATGGTGGGGGACGGCATCAACGATGCCCCGGCCCTCATGGCGGCGGATGTGGGCATGGCCATCGGCGCCGGAACGGATGTGGCTCTCGATGCGGCGGACGTGGTGCTGATGAAGAACAGCCTCATGGACGTGCCGGCGGCCATTCGCCTGAGCCGGGCCACCGTTAGAAACATTCGGGAGAACCTGTTCTGGGCCTTCTTCTATAACTGCATCGGCATCCCCATCGCCGCCGGGGCCATCCCCGGGGTGACCTTGGGGCCCATGTTCGGGGCGGCGGCCATGAGCCTGAGCAGCTTTTGCGTGGTGACCAACGCCTTGCGATTGAACCTGTTTGACCTGTATAAAGCGGAAAAGGACCGGCCCGGGAAGCGCCCGGTAACCTTGCCGGAGCCCCCGGCACCCCAAGAGAAGGGGCAGCGGACCCTTCTGGTGGAGGGGATGATGTGCTCCCACTGCGAGGCCAGGGTGCAAGCGGCTTTGACGGCCCTTGAGGGGGTCTCCTCCGCCGTTGCCAGCCACGAAGCCGGCACCGTCACCCTCACCCTCACCGGCCCCGTGCCGGAAGCGGCCCTGCGCCAGGCGGTACAGGAGGCGGGGTACACCTATAAAGGGATGCAATAACAGCACGCCCCCGGCAGCAGCCGGGGGCGATTGCTGTATGTTGTAGCCGGGGCCAGTTGCAGACCCCTTCCGTCACGGGCAACCGGTTGCCCGTGCCACCTCCCCAGCTGCACCCAAGGCAATGCTCTCCCTCACCTGTCAGCTATCGCTGACATCCTCCCCCGCTGGGGGAAGAACAGCCCCCTTCCGTCATTTTGCCCAGAGGGCAAAATGCCACCTCCCCCATTGCTACGCAACGGTGGAGGCAAGAGTGCTCTTTTGTCATTTCGACCGAGGAAGCGACAGCGACCGAGTGGAGAAATCTCTTGGGCAAGAGGGTCGGCAAGCGGGCCGCCGAGGGCGTCGGCCCCTACGGTCGGGATGACAAAAAGGGGGAAACGGTGGAGGCAAGAAAGAGGAGCCGCCAAGGCAGCTCCCCTAAATAGATTACATAAGTTTCTCTTTTTGCGCCGCTTTTTCTCCTTTGTACAAAGAGAAAAAGCGGCAAAGAAAGGTATTTGCCGCAAATGGTGTGCCCCCTCACACGGGGGCCGCCCCTATTCGCTGAACCGCTCCTTAGCCTCGAAGACCTTGCAGATGGTGGCGTAGTCGCCAAAGACGGTGAGCTTGTCGTCGGGATAGAAGACGGTGTCGGCGCCCACGGGAATGGCCTTGCCCCCGTGGGGCTCGATGAGCATGACCAGGATGTTGTGCTCCTGTTTAAGCCCCGTCTGGGCAAGGGGCACCCCCTCGAGGGATTTAGGCACCTGGTGGAGCGTCACCTGGGCGATGGAGTCCTCCCCGATATAGTCCATGAGCAGGACGGAGTTGGCGATGTCCTTATGGGCAATCTTGCCCGCCAGGCGCTCGATGAGCTTATCCCCCCAGGCCCGAACCGTGGGGACCCGGATGAAGGTGATGATGACCACCACCGCCAGAATGGGGAACAGGGAGCTGATGAAGTTGTCCACCACCTGGGACACCTTCAGCGACATGAACACGTTGACAAAGGCGGACACGATGGTGATGTTGAACACATAGCCAAAGAGCATGGTGATGCGGGCCATGCGCCGCCGGGGCTTGGTGGTCAGCAGCATTTCGCTTTCATGGGTGGTGAAGCCGCAGCCCGTCAGCAGCGACATGACCTGGAACCTTGCCTTCTCCTCCGGCAGGTCCGTAAAGCGAAAGAGCATGGTAAACAGCTCCGAAATAATCCAGTATCCCAGCACAATCAGGGAAAACAGAGAAAAAGCAAGATATACGTTCATTTAACCCTCCCAGTTTTTATCGTCGGGAATGCGGCGGTTTGTGAACCAGCCAAACAGCAGATAGTATCGAATCCATTGCCGCCGGGTGAAGCGGACCGTCACCACGCAGGAGCTGGCGGCGTTTCCCTGCCCGTCGGCGCAGCGGATGACCGCCCGGCCCGGGGTCAGGGCCCTCACAACCCCCTCCTCGTCCACCGTGGCCACCAGCCGGTCGGTGCTGATGAAGGTGACGGTGGGGTTCGTGGCCTCGGCGGGCGCAAAGGTGAAGGTAAGCGGCAGGGTATCCCCCACAAACAGCTCTGCAGCAGAGGGGACCACGGCGATGCTCTCCACGGGCACTTCCCGCAGGGCCGGGATGGAACGGGTCAAATACACCTCCCCGCAGACGGTGCACCGCTGCTCCTCCATGCCATTTAGGCCGACCTCCGGCTCCCAGATGGTGACAAAGTCCCCCGGCACATGGCCCTTGGGGGGCAGGGTCTCTTGGCTCTCAAGGCCGCAGATTTGGCAGGTCCGCCTGACCATCCCGCTTTCGGTGCAAGTGGGCTCCACTCGCTCCTCGGTAAAGGCATGGACCGGCGGGGTGTAGGCGCCCCTAAAGCTATAGCCGCAGGTCTCACAGGTATAGTCCGTATAGCCCCAGCTGTGGCAGTCCCCCGCCGTGACCACCTCGGCGTAGTGCGGGGCTTCGCACTTCTCCGGCAGCAGCAGAGTGGGCCGCTTATACTCCTTTTTTTCGTTATGCAGGGCCACCATCTCCCGGCGCCGGCAGGTTTTGCCCACATCCTCCCCGATGGTGGGGGAGCAATACGCCCGCCGGGACTCCGTCTTTTCAAAGAACACAATCTCCGTATCGGCGGTGGTGTCGTACACATGGGAGTCCGGGTTCTCCCCCTTGGGCAGCTTGTGCATGCCGATGAGCCCGCCGCTGTGGGCATAGCCATAGACCTGGGCATAGCCGCGGGTGACGAGGGCGCAGTTCTCCACCTGACCAAAGCCAGCGGCGTACACCCCACCCAAAAACTCCTCGCAGCGGCTGTCCTGGTCGAGGGCGTCATAGACCAGTTCCCCCTGGGCAACACAGCCCACGAACTGGCTGCCCCGGGAAAACCCCGAGAGGGTCCCCACCCCGGTGTTGATGCCGGTGTGCCGAAGCAAGACCCGGCTGGCGGTGACCGTGATGTTCTCCAGGCGGCTATCTTCAGTATAGCCGGTGAGGGCGCCTAAGAAGCAGTCCTCCCCCGCCTCCACCGAGACAAAGGGGCCAAGAAGGGTTACATCGTGGATATACGCCCCCACCGTCAGCGAGAAGAGGCCCCCAAAGCGGGTGGTGTATTGCTTGTCGTTGCCGTCATAGGTCAGGGCCGTGTCCGCCCCCAGGGTCGTGACGGTCAGGTTGGCGATGGTGTGGCCGTTGCCGTTGAGCTGGCCATAGAAGGGGATGGGGGTCCAGGGCTCCCCCGCAAGGTCGATATCCGCCGTGAGCACATACCGCCCGTAGGGGTCCTCCTTAAGGTGCTCGAGGCCCAGGCGGCTGTCGATGGAGATGATTTTCTCCTCCTCCCCGGCGGCAAGGGGCGCCGCCCCGAGCAGCAGCAGCAGGGAAAGCAGGACACAAAGGCTCTTTTTCATGGCTCCCTCCCCCATCCGGTCATCTCGTCCAATATCTCATACAGGGCCAGATACCTTTCCGGCACGGCGCTCACCTGCTCCCCCAGCTCCAATATGTGCTCCGTGTCCCCGCTTTGCCAGGGGGGCAGGCCCGCCCCGTTGGGGTCCCCGGTGCGGCAGAAGTTGGCTACATAGGCAACCATGGCAGCCGACAGCTCCCTGTCCGCCTTTGTAAACAGCCGGGAGCTCTCGGGGATGTTCCCATAGAAATAGGGCAGTTCCCCGCTGTGCCAGCAACCCAGGCGGCCGTTGGTCTTGGTAAAATAGTATTCATAGGCCGCTATGCCCTGTTCCTTGGCCAGCCGCTGGAGGCAGTAGTGGGGGTAATTAAAGAACACGGCCCCATATATCTCGGCCCAGAAGCTGTCCGCCTCCGCATCGGTTGTGGGGGCATAGAGGGCCAGGACGGCATCGGCATAGTCGGTAAAATAGGCCCGGACCTTCTTTTCGTAGTTCCGTAAATTGGCGTGGTCAAAGAGGATGAAGGGGCCGCTTTCCTCTGCGTTATAGCCGTGGAGCAGGGCCTCCTCGTTGTATATCCCGGCCCGGTAGGCTTCGTAGGGGCTTTGGGGCAACACATAGCCGTCGGTGGTGATGTGGTGCTGGGTATAGGCTTCGTTCACAAGCTTCCTTGCGTCGAGGTCCCTGAGCTCATCGGCAGAAGCGGCGCCGTAGCGGCCAAGGAGCTCCTGGCCGGAGGACAGCGCCTCCTCCAAACTCCGGTAGGAGTGGGGCGGCTCTACAGAAGCCAGGGTGGAGCTTTCCAAAATGGCCCGGCGAAAGAGGCCCTTTGTGAGCTTCGATGTGCACAGCGCGCTGACGCTGGCGGCACCGGCAGACTCCCCGGCCAGGGTCACATTGTCCGGGTCCCCACCAAAGGCGGCCACATTGTTTTTCACCCATTTGAGGGCCGCAATCTGGTCCAGCAGGCCATAGTTCCCCGTGGTGCCCAGGGCGGATTCCTGCTGCAAGTCCGCCGTGGCCAGGAACCCGAAGACCCCCAGCCGATAGCCCATATTCACCACGATGATGCCTTCCTTAGCAAGGCCGGTTCCCGCATAGTCCTGATACCATGGCTGACCCGTCTGCAGGGAGCCCCCGTGGATATACACCAGCACGGGCAGCTTCTCCCCGCCGCCGGCGGGCCGCCACAGGTTGATATAGAGGCCGTCCTCGCTGACGGGGGGCACGAAGTTATCCTGCAAGGAAATGGTATAGTCGTGATAGCCGATGATGCGGGTGAGGCTGTCGTAGATGGGCAGATGGGTGGGCTGCATGCACATGGGGGCAAAGTGGTCCGCCGCCAGCACCCCGGTCCAGCTCTCCGGCGCCTGGGGCTCCCGCCAGCGAAGGTCGCCCAGGGGGGCTTTGGCGTAGGGGATGCCCGCAAAGAGCTCCACCGCCCCATCGGCAATGACCACCCCCTGCACGTCCCCCGTCTCTAAGGAGACGACCTCTGTATACTGCGGCACCTTCCCCTCATAGGCGGGCACGGCTTTGGTGGGGGGCCAGCTGAGCACCAGCACCCCGAAGAACAGCGCCACATAGCCTAAATACCCTAAGAGCTTTATATACGGGCGGCGGTGAAGCAGCACCCCCTTGAACAAAAGCACAAAGGCCACCGCCATGAGGCCGAGCAGCACAAAGCCCCACAAACTGTTTTTATTGAGTTCCAGCACCGCCAACATCAGCACGGTCAGCAACGTGGTGATAATAGTAAAGGAAATCATTTGCCCTCCTCTTGCAGCTTATATAACTCCTCCGCCGCGAGCCTGGTCCGGGCCACCACATCCCCCGGCTCCCGAGGGAAGCAGTAGTACAGGGTGTTCCCGTCCCCGATGCAGATCATGTCCCCCAGCTCATACCAGTAGTAGTCCGCATAGAGGCTGTAGGAGGCGGCAGGGCTCTGGCGATAGGTGAGCTTCCCCTCACAGCCGGTGAGCAAAAACCCGTCCCTGTCGTGAATTAGCCGCCCTTTTCCCACGGTGTAGAGGCACTTTTTGTCCACCAGCATGCGGATGGTGACGGGGATGTCCAGCCGATAGGTCCCCTCCAGAATCTGCCGCCGGACGGTCTGTCGCTCCCAGGCGTACCAGTCCGGCACATGGGAAAAGACGGTGTCCCCGTTTATCCCCTGCAAAAAGCCCGTCTCTGTCAGCTCCCACTTTCGGCCGCAGCGATGGCAGGTCAGGGTGGTGCCCTTGCCCTCCATGGCCCCCTCCCCTTCACAGGCGGGGCAGCGATACAGGACCCGGTTCAAGCCGTCGGCCCGAAAGGGTTCCGTGACCCGAAGGCCCTGCTGCTGCTGGTCTCTAAAGTTATCGAAGGTGAAGGCTTCGCTTAGCACCCGGTTTAGCTCCTCCACGGACTTTGTTTGGCAGTCCTCCGGGGACAATAGATAGGTCATCCTGGCGGACACGGGCACCTTTCGCACCTGGAGCATGTTATAGAGGGGGTCCCGCAAGAAAGCGCCCCGGGTGAGAATCATGACCACCGGCACCTTCAATAGTTTGATGAGCTTCCCCAGGGTCTTGGGCAGCGGCGTGGCGGTGCCGTCGAAGGTGTAGCTGGCCTCCGGGTACAGAAGCACCGAATCCCGCAAGGTCTTGATGGCATAGACCATGTCCTTCACCAGGGCCGGGTCCGAAACGAACTTCTGGGTGGGGATGCAGCCCAGCGCCCCCATGAGCCCCGCCTTGCCCACGAAGCCGTCGCTGGTGCAGACGATGTTAAACGGCCGGGGGTACAGCAGCGCGGCGGCAATCTTCAGGTCGATGAAGCTCGAATGGTTCATCAAAAACAGGGCCGGTTCCCCCTGCTTCAGCTTCTGCATGCCCACCTGCTCACAGGTGAAATGGACCTGTTGTAATTCCGGCAGGCTGGCCGTTTTCAGGAGCCAGCGCACGGGCTTAGCCGGCCGCCGGGGC
Source organism: Clostridia bacterium (assembly GCA_017451295.1). Classification (GTDB taxonomy): domain Bacteria; phylum Bacillota; class Clostridia; order Christensenellales; family CAG-138; genus RUG472. The sequence goes on along the minus strand of JAFSPW010000053.1, from coordinate 25,443 downwards.
CGGGTTCGCTTCCCCTTGGGCAGGGACAGGACCTGTTCATAGGCCCTGTCCCGGTTGGTAATCTTCATGTCCGCCTCCTGCATACCTACTCGAGTTTATTATACTCCCTCCGCCCCCTTCTGAAAAGACACAAAATGAAGGAAGGGCCGCTATACACCCGGCCCAAACGGTGGTATACTGAAAGGTAATGAATGCTTTTGGGAGAGATACATGAACATCTGTCTGCTGAACGATTCCTTTCCCCCGGCCATTGACGGGGTGGCCAATGTGGTGATGAACTATGGGGAGCACCTGGTGAAGGATCACGGCGCCCGGGTGGCGGTGGGGACCCCCTACTACCCCGGCGGCGCCTATGAGGGGTATCCCTATGAGGTGATTGCCTACCCCAGTTTGGACACCGCCGCCCTTATGAGCGGGTATCGGGCGGGGAACCCCTTTTCCTCCAAGACCCTGGCAAAGCTCCAGGACTTTGAGCCGGAGCTGATCCACAGCCATTGCCCCGTGGCCTCCACCATTCTGGGACGGCTGCTGCGGGAGCAGACCCATGCGCCGCTGGTGTTCACCTATCACACCAAGTTTGATATCGACATCCACCGGGCGGTGAAGTTCCCGCCGGCGGCAGCGGAGGCCATCCGGGCCCTGGTCCAGAACATCGAAGCCTGCGACGAGGTATGGGTGGTGAGCCAGGGCGCCGGGGAGAATTTGCGTAGTCTTGGCTATGGCGGGGACTACCGGGTTATGAACAACGGGGTGGACTTTGCCCAAGGCCGGGCAGAGGCGGCCCTCATTGAAAAGGCCACCGCCGGATACGATTTGCCGGCAGGGGTGCCGGTGCTGCTGTTCGTGGGCCGGATGATGACCTATAAGGGGCTGCCGCTGATTTTGGATGCCCTGAAGCTCCTGCAGCAGCAGGGACAGGACTTTCGCATGGTGTTCATCGGCAAGGGGCCGGACAGGGAGGCCATGGAAAAGAAGGCCCAGGCCCTCGGTCTTATGGGGGCCGACGGCCCGGACAAGGTGATTTTCACCGGGCCCATCTATGACCGGGAGATGCTCAGGGCCTGGAACACGCGGGCGGACCTGTTCCTGTTCCCCTCCACGTTCGACACCAACGGCCTCGTGGTGCGGGAAGCGGCGGCCTGCGGCCTAAGCTGCGTGCTCATACAGGGGTCCTGCGCCGCCGAGGGCATCACCCACGGCCGCAACGGCTTTGTGATTGAGGAAAGCCCAGAGGCTTTGGCCGCCCTCTTGGGGGAGGTGTGCCGGGACTTGCCCCGGCTGCGGCAGATTGGACAACGGGCCATGGAGGAGATTTACCTCTCCTGGGGGGACTGCGTCAGCGCCGCCTATGCCCGCTACAACGAGATTTTAGAGCTGCACCGTGAGGGCCGCCTGCCCGCCCGCAAAACCCCTTTGGCGGACAAATTCGTGGCGGCGGCGGCTGTTACCCTGGAGGAGCAGGAGCGCCACCGCCGCATTCGCCGGGAGCTGTTTGACGACTTTAAGACCACCGCCGTGGGCATGATGGAGAACATCCAGGAGGCGGAAAAGAAATTTTTGGACCGGAGGTAAGCTATGACCCTGAGCAACATTTTTCTCACCTTTCTCTTTTTCGGCGCCCCGAGCCTCGCGGTGCTTTGGTTCATCGTAAGCCTTGTCTGCTATCTGGTGTTCAAGAAAAAGAATAAGCAGGACCCGGCTGCCTGCCCCGAAGGGAAGGTCCTCTCCTGGCGCAACAGCCTCGTGGCTTCCGGGATTCTCTCGGCCATACTGGTGCTGTTCATGGGGGGCATCTTTGCCCTGATTCTCTCCGCCGTTCGCCACCCATAGACCGCCATTGACAAAAAACGACGGCTATGATACCATACGGCCACAAATGATACGTTAGAGGTGAAATTATGCCCCTTTGCTTTACTTCCGAATCCGTCACCGGGGGACACCCGGACAAGCTGTGCGACAAGACCTCCGATGCCATCCTGGATGCCATTTTGCGGCAGGACCCCCTGGCCCGGGTGGCCTGCGAGGTGACTGCCCACACGGACCACATGCACATCATGGGTGAAATCACCAGCACCGCCCAGGTGGACTATGCCGCCATCGCCCGGCAGGTCATCCGGGATACCGGCTATGTGGAGCCGGGCCGGGGCTTTGATGCGGACAGTGTGGACATCGAGGTGGCCCTGAACCACCAGTCCCCGGACATCGCCATGGGCGTGGACAGCGACGACCCCCTGGAGATTGGCGCCGGAGACCAGGGCATGATGTTCGGCTTTGCCTGCCGGGAGACGGAGCACTATATGCCGCTGCCGATTGAGCTGAGCCACCGGCTCACTAAGAAGCTGCAGGCCCTGCGGGAAAGCGGCGCTTTGCCCTTCCTGCTGCCGGACGGCAAGTCCCAGGTCACCGTGGAATATGACAACGCCGGCAAGCCCAGCCGCATCACCTCCGTGGTGGTGTCCACCCAGCACCGGGAGGATGTGGGCATGGCGGAGCTTCGCCGGGCGGTGAAGGAGCAGGTCATCCTCAGCACCCTGCCCAAAAACATGCTGGGGGCTTGGACGGAGTATTACATCAACCCCACGGGCCGGTTCGTGGTGGGGGGACCCGCCGGGGATACGGGGCTTACGGGCCGGAAGATTATCGTGGACACCTACGGCGGCTATGCCCGCCACGGCGGCGGCGCCTTTTCCGGGAAGGATGCCACCAAGGTGGACCGAACCGGTGCCTATATGGCCAGGTACCTGGCCAAGAACATCGTGGCCCAGGGGTACATGGACAAGTGCGAGGTCCAGCTTAGCTATGCCATCGGCGTGGCCCGGCCCACCAGCATCCGCATCGAGGAGTTCGGCACCGCCCACATTCCCGATGTGGGCGCCCTGAAGGACCACATCCTGGCCACCTTGGACCTGCGGCCCGCCGCCATCATCGAACGCTTCGGCCTGCGCCGCCCCATCTTCAGCCCCCTGGCCGCCTATGGCCACTTCGGCGAAAACGCCCAGACCATGCCCTGGGAGCAGCTGGATTTGAAGCTGTAACCAAACGCAGCCACAACGGGACCGGGAAGAATCTTCCCGGTCCCGTTTTATGATGGCATCGCTGCCCACTGGGGGAAGAACAGCCCCTTCCGTCATTTTGCCCAGAGGGCAAAATGCCACCTCCCCCATTGCTTCGCAACGGTGGAGGCAAGGGTTGAGCGCCTAAGCCATCTTCGCTGTGCAACGGTGGAGGCAAGAATCTGCGCAAAAAGGGAGAGCTGCCAAAGCAGCTCCCCTAAAAAATATTACATAAGTTTCTCTTTTTGCGCCGCTTTTTCCTCTTTGTCAAAGAGAAAAAGCGGCAAAAGGAAGGACTACGATTTAATCCTCGGCAGCCAATAATCCTTTCCATAGACCAGCACCTCCGCCAGCAGGCACACGGGCAGGGCCGCCAGCACATCCAGGGCCGAGTGCTGCTTGACGAAGCAGACGCCCGCGCAGACCCCCAGCACAAAGAGGGTCAGGCAGACCTTCCACAGGGGGGACAGGTCCCGGTCCTTGAGCCCGGCGGAGAGGATGCCCAGGGAGTAGGCGGCGTGAAGACTCGGGCAGACCCCGGTGCTGGTGTCGAAGGAATAGATGAAGGCCATGACGGAGGTGAGGAAGTTCTCCCGGGGGAAGACCTCCGGCCGAAGGTCCTGCCGGCTGGGAAAGAGGATATAGCAGACCATGGCCACGGCCTGGGTAATCATGATGAAAACCTGAATCTTCTTGAACCGGGGCACATCGAAGAAGAAGGTGTACAACAGACTCCCGAAGACCAGGGCGTACCAGCCCACATAGAAGATGGCGAACCACTCGCAGAAGGGAATCACATCGTCCAGCCAGCAATGGATGGGGGTACACCTCTCTGGCGGAATGAGGTTCTCCGTAACAAAATACAGAACGAAATACGCCACCCACCCCCACAGCAGCTGCACGTGGGCAAAGCGCGGTTCCCGGAGCTTTTTTAGGGAGAAGCCCCGGTAATCATAGAGTTGTTTCACTTGTGATACACCTCCAGGGGAAGGCTATAGGGATAGTCCTTCTTGGCAATGTTGGGATAGGGCACCACCCGGTGCCGGGGCAGGGCGGTGGCCATGGCCGTAATCCCCTCCATGAGCGCCGTCTTTATCCGCTGCCGCTCGGTGTCATAGGGGGCGGCAGGGTCAAAGGCGATGGGCTCACCGATATACAGGGTCTTGAGCCTTGGCGCCAGGTACAGGGGCACAAAGGACAGGGCCGTCTTCGTCTGCTTATAGTAGAGCCGGGCGACATCGATAAACCTGTCCTGGAAGTCGTGGACGATGTTGTTGTACTCGTCGTAGCACTCCGGGAAGATGACCAGCCGGTTCCCCTCCTTAAGCCGGGAAACGGACTCCCGGAAGGTGCCCAGGGCACGGGCATCGTGGTACACGGCGATGGTGTGGGCGTTGTTGAAGACACACACCGCAAAGGGCACGATGGCATGGCTCAGCAGCCGGAAGAACCAGCGGCTCCACCGGGGCTTCTGGGACCAGAAGTCCTTGTAGGCATAGGCCGCCACCTCCTGCTTATGCATCATCTCCCCGATGCACCAGACATAGTGGGGACCGGGGGTGTAGAGCTCGGCGGCGATGGGGCCATAGGCCTGGCTGTGGTTCCCCACCAGAATGCAGGGCTCCTTCGGCAGATGCTCCTCCCCCACCACCTTGAGCTTCGGGGAAAAGAACCACACCAGAAAGCGGATAATTTTATAACCAAAGGAGGTGGGCTTGTCGCCCGCCTCCCGGTATTTCCAGCCGGTATAAATCATTTGCCCAGGTTCGCGTAGTTCTCTTCAAAGAACTGGGCGGCGTTGCGGGCCTCCTGGAGCCAGTCGGCCTGAATGGCCTCCCACTCCGTCTGTTGCTTGTCCGCCAGGGCGGCGGCCGTCACCTGGTCCTTCACGTCCGCAAAGGCGGCTTCCTGCGCGGGCAGGTCCTCCAGGCGCCGCAGCACATACAGCGTGTTCCCGTCCTCGATGACCTCCGTGACCTCCCCTTCCTTCAGGGCAATGGCCGCCAGCCACAGGGCTTCGGGATAGTCCCCATCCTGGCCCAGGGTGTAGAGCAGGGACGTGCCGTCCTGCTTGGGGTCGGCTGCATCAAAGTTCCACAGGCTCACGAGCCCCGCCTCGTCGGCATAGGCAGCGATAAGCTCCGTCAGCGCCCCACCGGCCAAAGCCTCCTGCCGCAGCTGCGCGGCGGCCTGCCGGTTGTCGCTCATAAGGGCCTCGTTCTCCTTGAGAAGCTCCGCATACCGGGTGCGAATGGCGGCCTGGCGGCGGCTGTCCCCATTGGTGAGGGCCAGCTGACCAAACTCCGCCTCGAGCTCCTTTATCTCCGCCTCGTTGGCGGCGAGGGTGTCCTTGGCCTCCTGGGAAAGCTCAAAGCTCACCACCTGGACCTTGGCAAAGCCCTCGGGGGTATATAGCGGCGCGGCGGCCTCCTCCCCGGTCCGGTACGCTTCATAGTCCGCCTTGAAGGCGGCATAGTCGGCGTCATAGGTCTCCTTCTGCTCCTTTAGCTGCTCCTCAAACCACTGCTGGGCCTCCTCGTCGGTGACGGTGACCTGGGCGGTGAACTGATCCTGGAGCTTCTTTGCCATGGCCTGCTGTTCAAACTGCTCCAGCATGTCGCTGCGCCACTTGTCAAAGCCATAGCCAAAGTAGCTCTCGATGTCCTCCTCCAGCATCTTCCGGGCGGCATCGGCCACGTCAGCCTCGGAAGCCTCCTCCCCCAGCTCCTGCCGGGCGGCGTCCAGATAATCGGAGGTGTAGTCCGCAATCAGCTCCTCCATTTCGGCCAGAGCCTGTGCCTTCTCCTCGTCGCTAATCTCAATGCCCAGCTCCTTGGCCTTCCAGGGCAGCACATAGCTGCCAAGCAGGTCGTCCACCAGCATGCCCACATACTCTGTAATCTCCTCGTCGGTGGTGGGCGGCTCCACGCCGTAGTAGGACATATAGCTCATGACGGTATCAAAGCTGCTCTTAAGCTCCCCCACGTTCACGGTGATGTCCCCCAGGGTGAAGGCGGGCAGGGTGGTGTCAAGGGCCGTCCCTTCCCCGTCCTCGCCGGCGGGCGCCGGGGCGGCGGTCACATCCTTTTGCTGGCAGGCCGCCAGGGAGACGAGCATCAGGGCGCACAGCAGCAGCGCCAGAATCTTCTTGGTCATGTGTATCGGTTCCTTTCTGTATTCATACTAATCCACGCCTAACCCATGCACATTGGGCGGCACCTTCTGTGCCGGTTCTGCTTCGTCAAATCTTGATTGACGGATTAGTATCAGCTATCTATTATAGCCCCTCCGCCGACAGGTTGCAATCCGCCAAAATGGAAAGAAATTGTGGCAGTTTTTTTACAAACTCATCGGCGCTGCGTCCCTTTACGGCAAGCTCCACCGCCGTCGGCGTCCCGGATTTGAGCCGGGCGCCCTCCTGGTTTGTCAGGGCCAGCAGCAGCTTTCCGCCCTCCACCCGGGCGCTGGGGTCATACTGCAAGGTGACCTTCCCCGTCCGTACGGTGACGGCGGCAAAGCCCGCCGCCCCGGCAAGGTGCTTGATAAGGCTCAGGCGCATGAGCCGCTCCACGCTCTCGGGCAGGTCCCCGTACCGGTCCGTGAACTCGTCGTAGAGGTCATCAAAGGCGGCCTGGTCGGCAATCTCCGCAATGCGCTTGTACATGGCCATGCGCTGCAGCTCCCCGTTCACCAGGGTCTTGGGCACGAAGGCATCCCCCGGGGCATCCACCGCCGTGTCGATAAGGGGGATTTGGGGCTTGCCCGTGGCCTCGTCCACCGCCTGGCGAATGAGCTTGCAGTAGTATTCATAGCCCACATCGCTCAGGTGCCCGTGCTGCTCGGCGCCCAGCAGGCTCCCGGCTCCCCGAATCTCCAAATCCCGCATGGCCAGCCGATACCCGGCCCCAAACTGGGTGAACTCCCGAATGGCCAGCAGCCGCTTTTGGGCCGCCTCCGGCAGCAGCCGCCGCTGGGGCACGGTGAAGTAGGCATAGGCAATGCGGTGGCTCCGCCCCACCCGGCCCCGCAGCTGGTACAGCTGCGCCAGGCCCAGCTTGTCCGCATCCAGGACGATCAGCGTGTTGCAGTTGGGGATGTCCACCCCGCTTTCCACAATGGTGGAGCACAGCAGCACGTCCGCCTCCCCGGCGATGAAGGAGAGCATGGTCTGTTCGAGGGTGCGTTCGTTCATTTGCCCGTGGGCCATCAAAAACCGGGCCTCCGGCACCAGGGCCTCAAAGCGGCTGAGGATGCTCTCCATGCCCTTTACATTGTTGCTGATGATGAAGCACTGCCCGCCCCGGCCCAGCTCCCGGCGAATGACGGCGGCCATCTGGGCATCCGTATACTCCACCACGAAGGTCTGCACCGGGAACCGATTCTCCGGCGGCGTCTCGATGACGGACACATCCCTGACCCCGGTCATGGCCATGTTCAGCGTCCTTGGGATGGGGGTGGCGGTCATGGTCAGCACGTCCACCTGGGCGCGCAGGGCCTTTATCTGCTCCTTGTGGTTCACCCCGAAGCGGTGCTCCTCGTCGATAATCAGCAGGCCCAGGTCCTTGAACTTCACATCCTTTGCCAGCAGCGCATGGGTGCCCACCACAAAATCTATCTCCCCCTTAGCTAAGGCCACCTTTATCTTCTCCCGCTCCTTGGGGCTTTGGAACCGGGACAGGCAGGCGCAGTTCACCGGGAAGGAGGCGAACCGCTGGGAGATGTTGGCAAAGTGCTGCTGGGCCAGAATGGTGGTGGGCACCAGCAGCGCCGCCTGCTTCCCGTCCTGCACCGCCTTGAAGGCAGCCCTGAGGGCCACCTCCGTCTTCCCATAGCCCACATCCCCGCACAAAAGTCGGTCCATGGGCCGGGGGGACTCCATATCCGCCTTCACCTCCCGGATGCAGCGGAGCTGGTCCCTTGTCTCCTCATAGGGGAAGGCGGCCTCCAGCTTCTGCTGCCAGGCCGTGTCCGGGGAAAAGGCGTGGCCCCTGAGGGAGGTGCGCCGGGCGTAGAGGGCCGCCAGGTCCACCGCCAGCTTCTTGGCGGCGGTGCGGGCCTTTTGCACCTTCTGCTGCCACTCGCCGCCCCCTAACTTGCTGAGCGTGGGGGCCGCCTCCTCGCCGCCGGTGCCCATATACTTTTGAATCCGGTCCAGCTGGTCCGTGGGGATAAACAGCTTGTCGCCGCCCTTATAGACCAGCAGCAAAAAGTCCCGGGTGCTGCCGTCGATAGAAAGCTGCTCCACGCCCACGAACCGGCCCACCCCGTGGGCTTCGTGGACCACATAGTCCCCCACGGTCAAATCCGAAAACTGCAGCCCGCTGCGCTTCTTCTTGGGGCGGCTCATCTTCTTTCCGAACAGCTCCGCCCCCGTAAGGACCATCAGCTTCTGGCTGGGACAGACAAAGCCCCGGGGCAGGCTCTGCTCGATAATCAGCACCTCCCCGGGCTCCGGGGCGCGGGGTGCTGTCAACAGCACACAGCGAAGCTCGTCCTGCAAATTCTCCATGAGGGCCCGGGCGCTTTGGCCGCCAAAGAGCAGGGCGGTGCCCCCCGCCTGCCGATAGGCTTTCAGCTCCCCAATCAGCTCCCCCATATCCCCCAGATATGCCGGGGCAGGGGTGAAATCGAAGCTAACCTGCATCCGGTGCCGCACCTCCCGGCTGGTGCGAAACAGGGCGTACAGCGCCCCGGTATACCGCCGAACGAGGAGCTTTTGGAGCACCTGCTCCCCCTCCATCAGCTTCTCCTGGAGGGAGTGGCCCTCCCCCCTTTCCAGCATGGCGGCTACGGACTCCAAAAACAGCCCCCGGGCCGTGCGCCCCTCCTCCATGAGCCGGTCCGGCTCCAAAGCCAGAATCCGGCAGTCCATGGGCAAATAGTCCCCCAGGGTGGCGCTTTCCTCATACAATAGCGGCAGCAGCACGTCCGCCCCCGGGGTGGGCCGTTCCTCCGCCCAATCCTCCCGCTCCCGGTCAAAGCCCCGGCTCTCCCCCAACAGCTGCAGCCCACGGCGCATACGGGCCTTGGGCTGGGGGGTTTCAAAGGCGGGGGGCAGCAGCACCCGGTCCGTCTGGGCAACGGACCGCTGGCTGGTCACATCAAAGTAGCGAAGCTGGTCCACCTCGTCGTCAAAAAACTCGATGCGGCAGGGGTCCTCCCCCTGGGGCGGGAACACGTCCAAGATGTCCCCCCGCAGGGCCACCTGGCCCGGACCTTCCAGCATGTCCACCCGCTCGTACCCGGCGGCCACCAGAGTGGAAAGCAGCTCCCTCGGCGGCACGGTGTCCCCCCGCTTTACCAGCTTCACATGGGCCACGAAGGCCTCCCGGGGCGCCAGCCGCTCCATGAGCGCCTGGGGGCAGGTGACGCACAGCATGTCCATCCCCAGCACGAGGCGAGAGAGGACCCCCAGCCGCTGGCTCCGCCGCTCCGGGTCCGCCGCCTGCACATAGCTTAGCGGCAGCTCCCGGGGCAAAAACAGCTGCACGTCCTCCCGATAGCTTTTCAGCTCCTGATACAGTTCCAGGGCCGCCGCCGGCCGGTCCACCACGATAAGGCAGGTGCCCCCCTGCCCCAGGGCGGCGAACACCGCGCCTCGGGCCGCCTCCGGCAGGGAGAACACCGCTATGGGTCCCCTGCCCTCGCTCAGGCCCGCCTGCAGCTCCTGCAGGGCCGGGTCCCGGGCAATGGTCGATAGAATATAGTCCTTCATTCCTGTGCCGCCTGCCGGGGGTTCTTCTCGTGCTTCTTATTGAACCGGCTCTGGGCCCCCTCTATGTCCCCGTTCACCATGAGGGCCACGGCCTGGGCGGCCTGGTCATAGACCTGCCTAAGCTCCATCATCTCCGCCCTGGAAGGCTTTTTGAGCACATAGTCCCGCAGCTGCAGGCTCACATCCTGGCCGCAGCCCATGCGGATGCGGGCAAAGTTTTCCGAATGGATGCAGGCGATGATGTTCTTAAGGCCGTTGTGGGTCCCGGCGGAGCCCTTGGCGCGAATACGCAGGCTGCCCACGGGCAGGTCCACATCATCGCACAGCACGATGAGCTTCTCCGGCGGCAGCTTATAGAAGTGCAGCACCTGCTGCACGCACTCCCCGCTCAGATTCATATAGGTTTGGGGCTTCACGAGAATCACCTTCTGCCCGGCAAGCTCCCCTTCCCCCAGCAGACCCGAAAACTTTTTATCCTTTATTTTGACCCCGATTTTTTCCGCCAGCACATCAAGGGCCATAAAGCCGATGTTGTGCCGGGTCTTCTGATACCCCAGGCCCGGATTCCCCAGGCCGACGATAACATACATTTTCTCTGCTCCTTCTTCTGCAAATCCCTTGTCTATATATACGCCTCCGAATTTCCGCGACAGTCGAAAAAATTCGGTGTGATGACTGTCAACGGCCCTCTATAGGGGTTTTTTGTTGGGCGTGCCGGGTTTTCGCGGATAGGCGGCGGGGGTGGGGGCTGTTTTCTGGGCCAGCACCAGGCACCGCTTCCCCACCTTAGAGGAAAGGGGCTCCTCTTTCAATTTCACATGGAGCAGGAAGGCGGCGGACTTGGCGGCCTTCATCTCCTCTGTGGCGTCCCCCTTATAGGCGATGGCGGTGCCCCCGACCTTAATAAAGGGGGTGGTGAGCTCCAGCAGCACCGGGAGGCTCGCCACCGCCCGGGAAAGGGCCAGGTCGAACGTTTCCCGATAGAGCCGGTTTTGCCCCAGCTCCTCCGCCCGGCCGTGCACGAGGGTGGCCTTCAAACCGAGCTCCTGTAGGAGCGTATCCAAAAAGGTGAGCCGCTTTTGCAGGCTGTCCGCCAGCGTTAGCTCCATGTCCGGGTGCAGTATCAACAGCGGCACCCCGGGGAACCCGGCACCCGTGCCCACGTCGATGACCTTCTGCCCCGGCTGAATATGCCCCTGGGCCCCCAGGGAGTCCAAAAAGTGCTTTCTGGCCACCTCCTCCGGGTCCGTAATGGCGGTCAGGTTCATCCTCTGGTTCCATTGCAGCAGGAGCCGGGCGTATATCTCGAACCGCTCCAAGGCCCGCTCATCGGCCTGGGGCAGGGCGGCTTTTAACATCTCTCTCATAGCATACCTCGTTTCTGGGCCACCAGCAGCACGCTGACATCCGCCGGGGACACCCCGGAGATGCGGCTGGCCTGGCCCACATTTTGGGGCTGCAGGGCCGTCAGCTTCTGCCGGGCTTCCAGCCGAAGGCCGGTCAGGCTCCCATAGTCAAAGCCCTGGGGCAGGGGCAAATCCTCCAAAGAGTGCATTCGCTCCACCTCGCGGCGCTCCTTCTCCAAGTACCCGTCGTACCGGGTCAGCACGTCTATCTGCTCCGCCGTCTCCGGGTCCAGGGGCTCAAGGTCCCCTGCATACAGGTGCAGCAGCCCCGTATAGGTGACCGCGGGCCGCTTCAAGAGCTCAAAGAGCCGAGCCCCATCCCGGGGCACGGTCTCCCCAATTTCAGTCAGGTAGGCCGCCAGCTTCTCGTCCGCCGGCACATGCTTTTGCAGCTTCTCCCGAGCCGTGGCCACCTTCTCCTGCTTGCGATGGAGCTTCTCCAAGCGCTCCTTACTGATAAGCCCCAGGCGCCGGGCCTTCTCGGTGAGCCGCAAGTCCGCATTGTCCTGCCGCAGCAGCAGCCGATACTCGCACCGGCTGGTCATCATCCGGTAGGGTTCCGGCGTGCCCTTGGTGACCAAGTCGTCCACCAGCACCCCCAGATACCCCTCGTCCCGTCCCAGGATGAAGGGCGCCTCCTCCTGTACATACAGGGCCGCGTTGACCCCCGCATAGAAGCCCTGGGCGGCGGCCTCCTCATAGCCGGAGCTGCCGTTGATCTGCCCGCCGGAAAAGAGCCCCGGCAGGGCCTTTACCATAAACCGCAGGTCAAGGCATTGGGGATCCAGGCAGTCATACTCGATGGCATAGCCATAGCGCATGATTTGAGCCCGTTCGAGGCCCTGGATGGTGTGCAGCATCTGCTCCTGTACATCCGCCGGCAGGCTGGTGCTGAGGCCCTGGACATACACCTCCTTTGTGCTCAGGCCCTCCGGCTCCATAAACAGCTGGTGCCGGTCCTTGTCCCTGAACTTCACCACCTTGTCCTCGATGGAGGGGCAGTAGCGGGTGCCCGTGGCGTGAATCCGCCCGGCATAGAGGGGGGACCGATGCAGGTTGTTTAGAATGATGTCGTGGGTGTCCGTATTGGTGTAGGTCAGGTAGCAAGGGGCCTGGTCCACCTGCAAAAACCCATGGAGGAAGGAGAAGGCAGGGGTGGGGTCGTCCCCCAGCTGGATGGCCATTTTGGCAAGGTCCATGGTGCTGCCCTTGATTCTGGGCGGCGTGCCGGTCTTAAACCGTCTAAGGGGTACCCCCAACCTTAAAAGGTTAGCGGACAGGCCCTCGCTTCTTAGCATGCCGTTGGGGCCGCTGTCCCGGGAGAACTCGCCGATAAGGATGCGGCTCTGCAGATACACCCCCGTGCACAGGACCGCCGCCCGGCAGGGATAGCAAAAGCCCTCGGCGGTGACAACGCCGCTGATGCGGCCCTCCTTTGTGGCCAGGTCCACCGCCTCGCTTTGGATGATGGTCAGATTCTGCTCCGCTTCCAGGGCGCGTTTCATGCGCTCGTGATAGCGGCGCTTGTCCATCTGGGCCCGGAGGGAATGGACGGCGGGGCCTTTGCCCGTGTTCAGCATCCGCATCTGAATGAGGGTGTCGTCAGCGGCCAGGCCCATCTCCCCGCCCATGGCATCGAGCTCGCGAACCAAATGCCCCTTCCCCGTGCCGCCGATGGAGGGGTTGCAGGGCATCATGCCGATGCTGTCCAGGTTCAAGGTCAAAAGGGCGGTCTTCTCCCCCATGCGCGCCGAGGCCAGGGCCGCCTCGCAGCCCCCGTGCCCGGCACCGATAACGATAACGTCAAATCCCTCCCCCATCAGGGGCGTTCTGTTTATACAAACTTCCATTTGGGCATACTCCTTCAAATAGCAGTATACCATCTCCCTTTGGATTGTTCAATGGCGGCTTTGCCGCATTCGCCGCCTTTGCCGCCATGAAAACAGCCCGCAGCTTGCTCTGCGGGCTGAGGTTCGTATATGCAGTTTACGGCGTGACGGTCAGGGTGACAACCCGGGAGAAGGTCTCCCCGTCGGCGTTGGTGAGCCGGCAGCGATACCGCTTGCCGCTGTCCGCCGCCGTCACCTTCTTCACCGTCAGCTTGGAGGAGGTGGCCTTGGGAATATCTACCCAGCCGCCGCCGTCGTTCGCCTGCCACTGGTACTTCTTGGTCTCCTTGGCTTTGAGGCTGAAGGTGGCGTTCTTCCTCTCCTTCACCGTCATGTCCTTGGGCTCTGCGGTGACAAGGGGGAACACCAGGTACACTTCCAGGCTCGCCGCCTGGGTATAGCTCTCCCCGTCGGCGTTGGTGAGCCGGCACCGGTACAGGTTCCCGTTCTCGTTCATGGTCACCTTCCTCACCGTCAGCCTGGAGGAGGTGGCCTTGAGAATATCCGTCCAGGTCCCGCCGCCGTCGGTGCTGACCTGCCATTGATACCTCTTGGTCTCCTTGGCCTTCACGAAGAAGGAGGCATTCTTCCCATTGCGGACGGAACTCTCCTGAGGCTCCTTCACCACAATGGGCTTCACCAGGTACACCAGCAGCGTATTTCCTTCGCTGATAATGGTCTCCCCGGTCTTGGTCTGCACCAGGCAGCGATACTGCTTGCCGCTGTCGGCCATGGTCACCTTCTTCACCGTCAGCTTGTTCCTGGTGGCCTTGGCAATATCCGTCCAGGTCTCCCCATCCGTGGACACCTGCCACTGGTACTTCTTCCCGTTCTTCACCTTATAGGTAAAGCTGCCGTTCTTCCCGTTGCGTACCTTGGTGTTGGGCGTGGGCTCCGGGGTCACCCCAGGCGTGGGCGTGGGTGTGGCTGTCGGTGTCGCCGTCGGCGTAGCGGTAGGCGTCGCCGTGGGCGTAGCCGTCGGAGTTGCCGTGGGGGTGGCTGTCGGCGTTGCGGTGGGTGTGGCCGTAGGAGTAGCCGTCGGAGTAGCCGTAGGTGTGGCTGTCGGAGTGGCCGTCGGTGTAGCCGTAGGTGTAGCGGTCGGTATCGCCGTCGGTGTAGCGGTCGGCGTCGCCGTCGGAGTAGCCGTTGGCGTGGCTGTCGGTGTAGCTGTGGGCGTCGCCGTAGGTGTGGCGGTCGGCGTAGCGGTAGGCGTAGCGGTAGGCGTAGGCGTGGGTGTGGGTGTGGCTGTCGGTGTCGCCGTCGGGGTAGGCGTGGGCGTCGCCGTGGGCGTTGCGGTAGGTGTTGCCGTAGGTGTAGCCGTAGGCGTGGCCGTAGGAGTCGCCGTAGGAGTAGCCGTCGGAGTGGGCGTGGGCGTCGCGGTCGGCGTGGCCGTAGGTGTAGCGGTAGGCGTTGCCGTCGGCGTTGCCGTCGGGGTAGCCGTGGGTGTGGGCGTGGGCGTAGCGGCGGCAATCAGCTTGGGCTGCTGGACCATCTCCACATAGGCCCCATCGGCCCAGATTTGGAAGGACACCTTCCCATCCCCCAGAGGCAGGGACACGCTCTGGTGGTAGCCCTCCGCATCGGCGGTGACAATGACCTTCGTCCCGTCGTTGGTGACGGTGGCGGTAATTAACTTGTTGTCAAGGCCCCTGTCTCCGGGAGATACCCAGTTGGGGGTGAGAGTCCAGCCCAAGGTCTCGGGAACTCCGGCGGTCCAGGAGGTCTGGCCACCGTCTCCGTGCTCGAAGATGGCGTTGTCCGCACGGACGATAGCGTTGTACCGGCCCTGCATATTGGCCAGCACCACCACATAGTTCAGCCACAGGTCTGTGGTGCCGCTGTTGCGGCTATAGAACTTCATTTCGTAGGTCTCGCCGCTGTTCACGGCCACAAAGTCCTTCTCCTCATAGGTGTACCAAGCCGTACTGTAGTCGCTGGCCCCAATCTGGTTTGGGTTAGGGGTCGCCGTGGGTGTAGCCGTAGGCGTGGCAGTCGGCGTGGCTGTCGGCGTAGCGGTCGGTGTTGCCGTAGGCGTAGCTGTCGGCGTGGCAGTCGGCGTAGCTGTCGGCGTAGCCGTCGGCGTGGCGGTCGGTGTAGCTGTCGGCGTCGCCGTGGGCGTTGCGGTAGGCGTTGCAGTCGGTGTAGCCGTCGGTGTAGCGGTAGGCGTGGCCGTAGGTGTTGCCGTAGGTGTGGCGGTCGGCGTAGCGGTCGGTGTAGCCGTCGGTGTTGCCGTAGGAGTCGCCGTAGGTGTAGCCGTGGGCGTTGCGGTCGGCGTTGCCGTCGGGGTCGCTGTGGGTGTTGCCGTCGGCGTTGCGGTAGGCGTCACCGTGGGCGTTGCGGTCGGTGTCGCCGTGGGCGTTGCCGTGGGTGTGGGTGTAGGCGTGGGAGTAGCCGTAGGAGTCGCCGTCGGAGTTGCGGTAGGGGTTGCCGTGGGCGTTGACGTCGGTGTTGCCGTAGGCGTTGCAGTAGGCGTTGCCGT
Source organism: Clostridia bacterium (assembly GCA_017451295.1). GTDB lineage: Bacteria > Bacillota > Clostridia > Christensenellales > CAG-138 > RUG472. Next base: position 9,901 of record JAFSPW010000053.1, on the reverse strand, counting down.
GGGCGTTGCCGTGGGTGTAGCCGTGGGCGTGGGCGTGGGGGTAGCCGTAGGCGTTGCTGTAGGCGTGGCCGTGGGTGTGGGCGTGGGCGTGGCGGCGGCAATCAGCCTGGGCTGCTGCACCATCTCCACATAGGCGCCGTCCGCCCAGATCTGGAAGGAGACGGTGCCGCCATAGAGGGGCAGGGACACGCTCTGGTGGTAGCCCTCCGCATCGGCGGTGACGATGACCTTCGTCCCGTCGTTGGTGACGGTCAGAGTGATGAGCTTATTATCGAGGCCCCTTGCGCCGGGGTTCACCCAGTTGGGGGTCAGCGTCCATTCCAGCTCCTCAACCACACCGGCGGTCCAGGAGTCCTTGCCGTTGTCCCCATGCTCAAAGATGGCGTTGTCCGCCCGAACGATGGCGTTGTACCGGCCCTGCATATTGGCCAGGACCACCACATAGTTCATCCACAGGTCTGTGGTGCCGTTGTTGCGGCTGTAGAACTTCGTTTCATAGGTCTCGCCGCTGTTCACGGCCACGAAGTCCTCGGCGGCATAGGCATGCCAGGCCGTGGAAAAATCCGTGGAGCCGATGATTTCCGTGGGTGTGGCCGTGGGTGTAGCGGTAGGTGTGGGCGTGGGCGTAGCGGCGGCAATCAGCTTGGGCTGCTGGACCATCTCCACATAAGCCCCATCGGCCCAGATCTGGAAGGAGACGGTGCCGCCATAGAGGGGCAGGGACACGCTCTGGTGGTAGCCCTCGGCATTGGCGGTGACGGTAGCCCGGCTGCCGTCGTTGGTGACGGTCAGGGTGATGAGCTTGTTATCGAGCCCCCTTGCACCGGGGTCCACCCAGTTGGGCGTCAGGGTCCAGCCCAGGGTCTCGGGTACTCCGGCGGTCCAGGAGGTCTGGCCACCGTCCCCGTGCTCAAAGATGGCGTTGTCGGCACGAACGATGGCGTTGTACCGGCCCTGCATGTTGGCCAGCACCACCACATAGTTCATCCACAGGTCTGTGGTGCCGTTGTTCCGGCTGTAGAACTTCGTTTCGTAGGTCTCGCCGCTGTTCACGGCCACGAAGTCCTCGGCGGCATAGGCATGCCAGGCCGTGGAATAATCCGTGGAGCCGATGGTCACGGTGCCGGGATTGAACTCGGTCTCCGTGTCCCCGGGCTGACCGCCTTCGCTGACGGTATCGCCCAGAGGGGTCACCTGGGTCAAATCCACCTCCGTATCCGTATCCACGGACAGGGTGTCCTGGGCGGCACCGGCCTCCTCGGCAGGCAGCTCCTGCACCTGGGCAAGAGCCGTTGCGGGTATAGCCGCCAGCAGCAGCAAGGCCGCCAGCAGCGCCGACAGGATTCGTTTCAACATGACCATACTCCTTTTCAGCCATTCTCCGGGATATATGCCCTATTTTTCAGTATAGTCATTCCGTTGGTCGGTTGCAAGAGGGAAAGCAATTCTTTGTATGAAAAAACCCGGATTTTCTCCGGGTTTTTCCATTATTTGTCTTATTTGCCTTGTGCCCCCTGGAGTATCCTTAGGGCCGAAAGCACGCTCTTGGGCCGCTCGCTGTACATGGCCTCCCAAATCCCCTGGGCATCGGCACGCATCAGCCCTGCCCCGTTGGGGTTGCCCGCCTGGTTTAGGGTCCCCCTGGCCTGGGCCACCGCCACCCCCAGGGGTGTTTGCCCCGTCTGGGCGGTCTGGGCAGCGGCCTTCTTCCGCTTGCTGGAAAGATAGGCCGAGTAGAGCACCTGGGCCACGGCAAAGGCCCGTTCGTTGGCCTCGTTGATCTGCTGGGCGTTGAACTTCTCCACCTCCAGCTGCCGTTCCCGCTCCCCCTCCATGGCCTTGTACAGCTGCTCGCTGAGCCTTGCGCCGTACTCTCGCTCCAGGTCCAGCACATCCTGCTGCGCCTCGTTCTGCTGGCGCTGCTTCACATCCGTCACAAAGGTGCTGCTGCCCATGCCCCGGGAGATGGCGTCCGCATCAAGCTCCGCCGAAGCCCGCTGCCGGTTTTTGCTCACCGCCTCGATGGCCCGGTCGTAGAGGGGCCGAAGGGCGGCGCCGATGCGCGCCAGCAGGGTGCTCTCCTCTATGGGCGTATAGGCTGCCAGCTGGGGCGCCTGGTCCTGCTTGGCCTTTTCATAGATGGCCTGAAAGGCCGCATTGGTGTAATCCGTCTGTTTTTTGCTCATGTTCCTCTCCTTATTCCTGCCGGGCCAGGGCTTGTTCCAGCTCCAGCAGCTTTTCATACAGAATGGTCAGGTTCTGATTCAGGTTGTTCTCGTTCTGGGCGATGCGGCTGTTGACGGCATCCGCCGCCTCCTGCCGCCCCATCCGCTCCAGATACACCGGGAACAGGGCCTGAACCCCTGTGGCCGTATAACTCATGGCGCCTCCTTTCTACAGCACCCGCCGCTGCTCGTCTATCAGCAGCTCCACGCCGCCGGTGATACTAAAGTCGCTGCCCTGCTCATTTTCCAGTTTGAACCGCAGCCGCCGTCCCCCGGCCCTGAGCAAAAACTCCCGGGGAACCCCCTCTCCGAGCAGCACCCCCGTGCCGCCCTGGGCACCGTCCTCTCCCCAAAGGCTCACCGTCACCGGCCCGCCCTGGCCCACCACGGCCGCCTCCACCGCCTGCTTGTCCGTCAGCAGGGAGGCACCCGTCAGCCAGGGGGCCAGCCAATAGGCCTCTATGGGGTCGCCGCCGTAGGTGTCGCCCTCGTTGAACAGGGCCACCTCGCCCTTGCCGCTAAGCAGGTACAGCTTGCCGTAGCAGCCGTACAGATCCACCACCTGCAGCCCCCGCCGCAGCAGGAAGCAGTCCCTGAGCACGTCATACTCGATGACCAGGTCGTTGTGCCTGCTGCCTGGGTCCTCCTTCACGGCAAAGTATAGGGTGTCCCCGCAGGCTGCGGAAACGGCCTGGGAGAAGTCCACCGTCCCAAGCAGCGGCAGCAGGTCCGCCCCGTGGGGCGGCCGGTTCACGGTCTGCCCGTCAAAGTAGTACAGGCCCCTGTCCGTCAAAAAGAAGAGCCTGTCCCCGTAGCCCACGCAGGCCGTATGCACCGGCTGGTGCAAGGCCGCCTCCACGGGCACGATGCGAAAGTTCGACGGTCGGTCTCCCAGCAGCCGGTAGAGCCGGTCCTTCTTGAAGATGAGCAGCTGGTTGGAAAGGGCGAACAGCCCCGTAATGGGGTCCGAGTCCGTGCCCACCTCCACATGCCCCCCGGACACGTTCTCGCTGTCCTCGTCGGCGGACCAGTCCTCGATGGTCCGCTCTCCTCCGGGGGCCTTGCTCCAATAGAGCCGGGCCGGGTGCTCCCCGTCTCCGGCGGCAAAGAGGCGATTGAAGTACAGCTCCACGAAGTTCACCGCCTTGTCCGACTGCTGTTGGGCCGAGCCAAAGGGGCTCACGCTCCCGCTGCCTCCGGGCCACTTGAGAATGCTTTCGAGGCCGTTGCCCACGAGCACCGTTTCCGTGCTGCCTATCTTCACCTTCAGAAAATCGAAGGCATCGGTCTGCCGGTCCTGGGCGTAGTGGTGCAGGTCTATCCAGCTTCCCGTGGCGGCATCGTACCGGAACAGGGAATCCTGCCGGGCCACCAGGCAGTCCACCGATCCATCGCCCTGGGGCCAGACGAACAGGCGCCTTAGCTTCCCCTTGTCCCCTATCATGGGGGGCAGCAGGGGCGTGTACCCCTTGGCCCGCCGCAGGCACCCGCCCTGGGTGCTCACATTCTGGGCATCCAGGGCCCAATGCAGGGGGTCGCTGCCGCCGCAGACCCCCTGCCGCACGCCGGCAAAATCGTTGAGATATATGCGCTGCAATGCCATTGGGCTTCCTCCTTTAGTATTTGTTATAGATGACCAGGTTCTCCGCATCCGGCAGCAGATGCCTGAGCTTCCCCTTCTGCTGGCCGTAGAGCATCAGCTCCAGCCGGGCCGCATTCTGGCTGGCGGTATCGAACCTGGCCCGCTCCTTGGCCACGGCGTAGCTGATGACGGCCTCCCGGCACTCCTCGGGCAGCTGCAGCTCGTCCGTCAGCTCCCGTAGCGGTGCGGGCACATACCAGTAGGTCACCTCCACCGTCCCCTCCGCAAGGCCCGGGAAATGGATGGTGCTTGAGGTGGGGCCATAGTAGAACACCCGCCGCTGACCGTCTATCCTAGCAGAGAGCACCTTGCCGCATCTATAGGGCAGACCGCTTAGCTCCACCTTCCCCTGGTGCATGCTTAGCTCGTCCCGCCGCCAGGGGCGGATGGCCCCGGCTAAATCCAGCGCACACTCGTTGATGTAGCTCAGAAGCCTATCCCGGTACTGCTCCAGGGTGGCGCTGTCCGTGGGCCGATCCAGCCGCTGCAGCACCGCTTCCATCAATGCCTGGGCTTGCATAGCTGCCTCACAGTCTGCGGCCGCCGGCGGCGGTGAAGGCCTGCAGCCCTGCCTGGCTCCGGCGCCGCTCCTGTTGGCACTGCTCCAGCAGGCGGCTGATGCGAAGGGGCACCTCTACCTGCACCCCGGTGGGGATGCGGAAGGTGACGCCGTTGATGGCCCCCTCCACAAACCGACCCTCCTGCGTGGGCAGAATCATGGTGATGGTCTCTTCATTCTTCTGCATGGGTTCCTCCTTCCCGTGCCCTTAGTCGGACACGCAGTGCTCAATCTTAACGAGCCACAGGGGGTTTAGCACCTTTGCCGTGTAAGCCGCCACCTTGGCCCCCACGGTGGAGCGCTGGTCCAAGGGATCGGTGGTGCCGGCAGAGCCCCGGGGCTTGATGATGGTCTCCAGGGCGCCGGACCCGGCCACGTCGATGATGCCATAGGCATCGGCGCCAAAGATAAGGGTGGCGTGAACGTCCGGAGCCGCCTTGGTGGTGGGGTCGGGAGCGCCGGCGTCCTTGGTATATACCGGGGCGCCGCCGGTCAGCGTGGCGGCGGCGGACAGCTTCACCACCTTGTTGGTGGCATCATAGGAGCCGGTAGCCGCCAGGGTGTACTCTGTATCCCCCACCCAGATCTTGTTGCCGCCGGTGCTAAGATACGCTTCCGCCTCGGCGCCGGGCCGGTTGCTGAGCATGAAGGTGGCGCCGGAAGAGTTGGTCACGGTCTTGTTGAGCAGGGTCTGGTGATAGACCTTGGCCTCCGTGGCCTCCACAAAGACCACGCCAAAGAGCCGCCCAATCTCCCCGGAATAGATCTGCTCCGCGTTGCTGTACTTGCTCACATCCTGCCAGAGGCTGTCGCTCTGCAGGTCATAGGTGGCGTCCGGGGAGCAGATGCACACAAAGTGAGGCTTTCGATTGGAGCCGTCCATGGCAGAGGTGAAGGGCCGGGCCTTGTTCTTCTTCAGGGTGCGGACGGCCTTGCGAATCTCCTCCACGGTGAGCTTGTGGCTGCCGGTGAGCTCGCTGCGCTGCTGGGCATCCCCCGCATACTGAACGTTGGTCGTCTCACACATGGCGTCCCTTGTGACCCACTCCACCACGGTGCCCAGCTGTTCTCCGAGCAGCTCCGCAGAGTCGGCGATGACGGAGTCATAGGCGGTTAAATCCAGCAGGTCGGAGATTTCCACATAGGCCCCGTACTGCTTCACCTCCGCCTCCACCTTGCTCTGGGTCAGGCTCTGGCCCGTAGGCGTCACCCCCTCCACGAGGGTCAGCTTGTCCGTGTCCGGGGTGAACAGGTCATACTTGCGGAACTCCACCCGCTTGCCGTTGTTCCTGGGGATGCTCCGCTTCTGGCCAAAGTTGGCGTGGACCAGACGGGTCTTGGCCGTGTCGAGCAGCTTTCTATCGTAGAAGGTCTTGTTAAAGTAGGCGGTGTTGGCGGTAGAAATGGTGGTATTCATATTGGCTCCTCCTTATGCATGGTTTCTCAAACGGTTCTCCAGGGCCCGGAAGGCTTCCGGGCTCATGTGGGCATAGTCCTCCTGGGGGGAAAGCGCCTGCTCCCCCCGGGTGCTCTTGGGCAGACGGCTGCGGTGCATGGCCTCCTGTGTCAGCTCCTCCCTGGCGGCCTCCTTGGCGGCCTTGGCGGCCTGCTCGGCGGCATAGACCCGCACGGCGCCGTAGGGTTCGAGCTCCGAAAGCAGCTGTACGAAGGCTTCGTCCTCGCAGGCGGCTTCCAGGTCAAAGCCCTCCGGCAGCTTTCCCTGCCGCTCTAAGGCAATGAGCTCCTTTCCGATCTCCTCGTAGGGGTTTTCCTGTTCCATCACTTTCTTGTTCATGGGTTCCTCCTTATGCATTATGATTGGGTTGCCTGTCTGGTCCGGGCCTGGGCCATCTTCTTGAGCACTTGCTCCGATCCCTCGAAGATCATCAGCTCCACCGCATCCTCCGGCGCCAGGACCCCTGCCTGTATCAGCTGCAACATCAGCTCATTTTGGGCGGCTGCCGTAAAGGGTGTGTGTTTGGCTGCCTTCACAGAGATATAAAACTCCATGGGCAGGCCCTGACCGTTGGGCGTGCTTTGTGTCAGCATGGCGCTGTCAAAGAGCACCTGCTTCTGTTCCCCGTCCTCCTCGATGATGACGGGCCGCAGATAGAAGTTGAACTCCCGCTCCACCTCTATCTCCATACCGACCGCCTGGCGGAAGGCTTCGTGAAGCCGGGCGGAGGCCATTCTGGCCCGCTTGTTGCTGGCCTGCTGCAGCGCCTCGATGGCGCTGGCGGCGGTGACGCCGTAGCTCACATTCCCCCGGGAGGACTCGTTGGCGCCGCTCTCCTCCTTGATGTCCTTGCGGATTTTGTCCACATAGGAAAGGATGTAGGCAGGCAAGGGGGGCGTAGAAAACCAGGTGATGCCGTTCAGGCTCTCCCCCCGGTGGACCTCCTTGGACCAGTCCTTCAAGTCCTCCTCGTCAAAGCCGGACGCCTCCGTCACAAGGAGCTTGTTGTGGCTGGCCATGAAGGCGTTCTTGAGCACGATTTGGTCCAGCTTATCGGAGTATCGCTGCTGCTTCTCGAACAAATCCACCACGCCAAAGCCCAGGGCGCTGCCCTTGCGGGCATACAGCGGGGTCAAGATAAAGGGGTATTGCCCGTGGGCAAAGTAACCCTGTGGCTTTACGTCTCGGCTGTCCTCCAGCACCACCCCGCCGCACAGCAGGGCCATGTGGACGGCGAAGATGCCCTCCCGGTCCGTGGGGGTCTTCCACCAGTATTCCAGCAGCAGCAGGCAGTCCCGCCTGTCCCCCTGGATTACCTCGTCCCGGGGCGCATCGGCGGCGGCATAGGGGTCGTCCCCGATGAGGGGATACTTGTCCGGGTATCGGTCCATGAGCCATTGCCGGGTCTTCAGACTCATCTTGAACACCGCCCGCCCCTCCTGTATGTCCGTGCTCAGGGGGTCAAAGAGGATGCTCCTGTCGTCCACATACCGAAGGAAGGCGCCGCCCAGGCCCATGTTGGCCGCCGGGTCATAGCCCACCTCCTGCACGCAGTAGCCCCCCACCAGCAGATCGTGAATCAGCTTCTGATACTCCACCGCATAGCCGCCGGTGTCGTGGTTCCGGCGGATAAGGGCCTCCACCACCTTGGCGGTGCGGGGATTGGCCGCCCCCTCGGGCCGGATGATGGCCTCGGGCAGCTGGTCCATGAGCTCTGCGCTCACATTCTCCACCGTGGACTGAATCACCGGGGTCACGGGCCTGGGCTCGTTCACATCCGTCAGGGGCACGTCGTACCAGTGGTCCCCCCGGTACATCCGCTCGTTGTTCTCCAGCCGCAGCCACTCCTGCCGATAGGCGTTGCGAAACTCGTCGAACAGCCCGTATGCCCGGTCTTTGAGCCGCTGGGCGGCATCCGTTTTGTTTGCTTCCATTGTCTTCTTCCTTTCTCAAAGTTGGTCAAAGGCTGGCAAAGCCGCCTCTTTGGGGGGCCGGTCCAAAAAAGGGGTCGTAGCCGGGCCGGGGCTTTTCGGCAGGCGGCTGGGCCTTGGGGTGCCGGCTCATCACCCCGTAGCGCAGGGCCTCGGGGGCGTGGTCTTCACACCGGTCGCTCACATCCTCATGGTCGCGCTCGTCGTAGGTCAAAAGCGGCAGCGTCCGGATAAGCTCCTTGCAGCCCTCGAAGATGACCAGCCCCGGCGCCCCGTCCGCCCCGGGGGCCAGGCACTCCCTGAGCCGCTGCCAGCCGTGGATGCGCCGGTTGTCCGCCGGGATAAGGGGCACGCCGTTTTTCTGGAACACATCGGCGATGCAGTCCCCCTCCGCCCCGGGAAGCCCCCGCTGCTGCCAGGCATCGGGGCTCGCGACGGTATAGGCCATCTTCTCGCCCCCCGTCAGCTCCCGCACCTTTTTGGCCACCTGGCTCGAGAGCATCTGGCGCACATACAGCTCCCGGTACACGATGATCTGCCCCTCCGGGCTCACCGCCAGCCACAGCACGCAGCAGGGGTCGTTGTAGCCCCAGTCCATGGCCCGGAACCGGCGCCACCAGGTCGGGATGGCAAAGGGCGCCTTCACATGCAGCCTTTGCGAGAACTCCGGGAAGTACCGGCCCGACAGCACGTCCCAGTCCCCATCCAGGTACGCCCGCTTCAGGTGCTCCGGCAGCCGCAGGAGCTTTTGGTAGTACCCCGGGTCCCGGTCCATGAGCACCCGGTTGTCCGTGAGCCTTGCGGGAATGAAGGCGTAGTCCTCCGCCCGCTCCCCCGGGCCGTAGCGCCGGTCGATGAACAGCCGCTTCACCCACTCGTGGCCCGGGCCGCCCGGGTTGCAGGTGTAGTACATGCGGGGCGCAAAGTCTCCCCGGGTGCTCCGGTTACAGGTGGTCAGAAACTGCATCTGGCTTTCGGTGAAGTGGGTGGCCTCCTCCATGCCGATGACGTCGTACTCCTGGCCCTGATACTGGAACACGTCCGCCTCCTTGTCGCAGTAGCCCAGCTTGATTCTTGACCCGTTGGGGAAGGTGAAGCACCGCTGGGTCTGGTGGTAGCTGATGCAGCCGCTCAGCTCCTTTAGCAGCGGCAGCACGTGGTTCTCCTGCAGCTCCGGCAGCGTCCGGCGAAGGAGCAGCTCATTTAGCCCCGGATACCGAAGCGCCAGCAGCACGAGCTTTCGCCGCATGGCCCAGCTCTTGCCCCCGCCCCGGGCGCCCCCGTAGGCGGTGTGGGGGGCGGTGGAGAGGAAGAAGGCCTGCTGCTTGGGGTTGGGGGTTCCGGATAGATGCAGCGTCTTCATCGGCTCCAGACCTCCCCGGCTGCATCGAGCACCACCTGCAAAGCCTGTGGCTGCTGCTCCTCCCCCTCCTCCAGCAGCCCCAGCTCCTTGATGGCCCCCTGGGCCACGGTGGCGTTCAGCTCCCCGAGCAGGGCATGCTCCTGCAGATAGGCGGCGATGCGGATTATCCCCCGCTGCACAAGCGCCGCCTCCCCCGTTTCTTTCTCCGGCTGCCGGGCCATTTGCAGCGCCTGCCGGGGGGTCATGTCCAGCGCCAGGCAAAACCCGTAGAGGGTGTAGGGGGTCTGTCTCTCCAAGAACCCGCCGCCCTTTTGCGGCACCCGTTCCCTGGTGCCGTCGCATTGGGCAAAATACCCCTCTGCGGCCTTCTGCAGCCATGCCTTGCTTCGCCTTCCCATATCGCGCCTCCTTTCCCTTGGGACCGAGGCCATCATATCTCTAAACCACCTCTCTGGTTTCCGATAATTTGTTCATATTTACGGCCCCCGTGTGAGGGGGCCGCAATGCCGCCATCGGCGGCCATTCACGACGGCGTCAGCCGTCAATTCACGAACCGAAGGTTCATTTCATGCCCGCAGGGCAATTCACGCACCGTTAGGTGCAAATCATTCAATGAATTGGCTTACGCCATGAATTGGGCTGCCGCCCATGAATTGGCTGCGCCATGATTTCTCGCTTCGCTCCATGAAGGAATGCCCGGGTGCCTCACGGCCCCGGGCTTTTAG
>JAFSPW010000052.1 GCA_017451295.1 Clostridia bacterium | reverse complement strand
CCGCGGAAAGGCCGTCGCAAAATATTAAGACGAAGACGTGGTTGAAGACGAGGACGAGGACGAGGACGATTACGAGGAGTATGAGCCCACGCCGCCGCGCCGCCGGCAGGCCGCAAAGACGAACGGCCAGGGCAGCGGGAATCTGGTGCCGCTGCTGGTCATCTGCCTGGTGGTCATCCTGGCGCTGATCGCCTGCATCATCGCCTTCTGCAACATCAAGGGCGGCGCCACGAAGGAGCGGCTGCCAGAGTTCCTGCAGTTTAACTGCGCCGGCAAGGAGACGGCCGAGGCCGATCCTGCGGTGCAGCCCACCGAGGAAGCCACGCAGCAGCCCACCGATGCGCCCGCCGTCACGGGTGAGGAAATCGACTTTGGCAAGGTCACGCTGGAAAACGACGTTGTCAACCAGGCCGGGGATGCCTGCATTCAGCTTGGCCTCTGGCTGCGCCCGAGCGAGACCGTGACCATCGTGCTCCCCAATCAGGACGACTGGGTGTACCAGAACACGGAGAACGCCAACGTGCCCTTCTCCATCAAGGTCCCCAAGGTGTGCTACTATCCGAACACCGTTCTCGAGCAGAACACCTATACCGTGACCCCCGAGGTCATCGTGACCCATGCCGACGGCAGCCAGGAGTCCTTGCAGGTGGCGTCCTTTGACTTGACCTTCCCCACCTTGCAGCTCGTTCTCATTGAGCCCAACATGGACACCATTCCCGCCGAGGGCATCATGGCCCAGGAAGGGAACGAGCTTGTGCTCAAGGGCAACGTGGGCGACCACAACGCCACCATCACCGTCAACGGCCAGCCGGTCGTCAACAAGTATGCCGGCGGCGACTTTGACTATGTGTACACCCTTCCCGAGGGTGTAGAGTCCGAAACCGTCAACATCGAGGTCAGCATGAACAACGCCGTGTCCACGAGCTACAGCTTCACGGCATTGAAGTATGTGTTTGTGCCCGAGCCGATGGTGCTCACCGTCAGCAATGATGCGGCTGCTCTCAAGGCCGATAAGAACAACAAGGTGACCATCACCGGCACCACCGTGCCCGGCGCCACGCTGACCGCTGCCGCCGCTGCCGAAATGCAGGCTTCCGTGGTTTGCGGTGCGCCCGTGGTGGATGCAGAGGGCAAGTTCAGCTTCGACGTCACCTTCGACAAGAAGTTCTACGGCGTGGCCCCCATCACCATCCATGCCATGAAGGAAGGCCATGAGGAGGGCGAAATCGTCTGCAATGTGAGCCGGATGTACGCCAACAAGAGCGCCGCCATCACCGGCTACAAGAAGGGCGCCGGCTACCACGAGGTTCCCGCCTACGACTTTGCCACCGTTATGGCTAATCCCACCGACGGGGCTCTGTATCGCTTTGAGGGCAAGGTCGTTTCCATCGACGAGACCACCGGCATCGTGACGCTGGCCGCCAAGACCGCCAAGGGCCAGACCACGAACATCTATGTGCAAAACGCCACCGCGCGCTGGAACCCCAGCAAGAACACCAGCTCTGCCGTGAAGATTTACTGCACGCTCAACGGCCTGTACACCGACGGCGAGAGCCTGTTCGTCACCGCCTGGTTCAACAGCTGATGCGTATCTGGGCCAAGGTTATCATAGACCATAGAATCTATCAGCAGACCGTGGGGGACTTTGCTTCCCCACGGCCTTCTGATGCCGAACAGTGGGCGGCGGTGCTGCATGAGCTTTGCCAAAAGATGGATTTATGCCGCCCGGTGATTCTGAGTAAGCACATAAAGGACTTGCAGCAGTTTTCACGGACCGTTTTTAAGCCTGCGGACTTTATGGAGCCTGTGGACTTTGATGCTTTTGAAGTGGAGGTTCTGGCCGAAAAGAAGAAGCGCAGCACGAACCCCTATTCCTTCGCGTGAATTTTTTGTATAATTCCTTGCCTTTAGCACATACTGTGGAGGAAAGGAGTGCAAAAAAGATGAACGTACTTGCATTGATCCTGATGATCGTCGGTGCGCTGAACTGGGGCCTGGTGGGACTGTTCCAATTTGACCTGGTCGCCGCCCTTTTCGGTTCCATGAGCACCTTTTCGAGGATCGTGTATTCCCTGGTCGGCGTAGCCGCTATCTGGGGCATCGTGATGCTGTTCCAACACAACGTACGCACGAATACGACCGAGAGTATGGACGATTGATTACCTGCACCGGTAAGCGCCTTTTATGAGGAACTTGCCGGTGCCTTTTTCTTTTTGGCTATGCAAACGCCGCAAACTATGGTATGCTTATGTATTATCACACGGAGGTGCGGCTATGGCATACGCAGACGAGGTCTTTATCAACATGTGTCGGGATATTATCGACAACGGCATCGACACCACGGGCGAGAAGGTGCGCCCGCATTGGCCGGACGGTACACCTGCATATACGGTCAAGCGGTTCGGCGTTGTAAACCGATATAATCTTAAAAAAGAGTTCCCGATTATGACCCTGCGCCGCACGGCGATTAAGTCCGCCGTGGATGAGATTCTGTGGATTTGGCAGAAGAAGTCCAACAACATCCACGACCTGAAGTCCCATATCTGGGACGAATGGGCGAACCCGGACGGGTCCATCGGCAAGGCCTACGGCTATCAGATGTCGGTCAAGCACCAATACAAGGAGGGCCTCTTCGATATGGTCGACCGGGTCATCTTCGATTTGAAGAACAACCCATATTCCCGCCGGATTATGACCAACATCTATACCTTTGCCGACCTTCACGAGATGAACCTCTACCCCTGTGCCTACAGCATGACCTTCAACTGCACCAAGAACAAGGAGACGGGCAAGCTCGTTCTCAATGCCATTTTGAACCAGCGCAGCAACGACGTGCTCGCCGCCAACAACTGGAACGTGGTGCAGTATGCGGTGCTCGTACACATGATGGCGCAGGTGTGCGATATGGAGGTTGGGGAGCTTGTGCATGTGATTGCGGATGCACACATCTACGACCGGCACATTCCGCTTGTCGAACAGCTGATTGCCCGGGAGCCCTTCCCCGCGCCGAAGTTTATCCTGAACCCGGATGTGAAGAACTTCTATGACTTCACAACCGACGACGTGCAGCTAATCGGCTATCAGTACGGCGAGCAGATTAAAAACATTCCCATTGCGATTTGAGGGTGCTTGCATATGATTGAAATTGTGAACGTCAGCTCCAACTGGGCCATCGGGAAAAAGGGGCAGTTGTTACTGCATCTGCCCCCGGATATGCAGTATTTTCGGGAGACGACCCGGGGCAAGACCTGCATCATGGGCAGCACCACGCTGGAGAGCTTCCCGCACATGGCGCCCTTGAAGGACAGGAAAAACATCGTGCTCATCGACGACGAAAAGAAGATTCGTCCCGAGTCCCTTGCCGCTGCCGCAGCCGACAAGGCCGCCGGGCGCACGACGGAGCTTGTCTATGTGCCCTCCCTGCAGGCGGCGCTCGATGCCGTGAAGGATACGCCCAAGGACGAGGTGTTCGTCATCGGCGGCGCCAGCATCTACCGCCTGTTTCTGCCGTACTGCGATACCTGCCTTGTCACCCACAACGATTATCCGAGCGAGGGCGCGGATACGTTCTACCCGGACCTTCTTTCCTCGGGCGAATGGAAGCTTAGCTATGAGGGCGAAGAGCAGGCATACGAGGGCGTCACGTACCGGTTCTGCCGGTACGAACGGCTACAGTAAGGAAAGCATACATGAAGATTGCTCTGATTGCCGGAAGCTCCGGCGTTATCGGCGGCGCCTGTGCGCTGGCCCTTGCAAGGGAAGGGTATGCCCTGGCGCTGCAATATCATACTAACGAGCAGGCCGCAAGGGACCTGCTGCATCGGCTTCCCGAGGGAACGCCCGCCTTCATCTTCCCGGCGGACATCACGAAAAAGGAGGAGGTCGAAGCCCTCTTTGCCGCTACCCGGCAGCGGCTCGGGTATATAGATGTGCTTGTCAACGCCGCCGGGACGGCCCTGCCGCAGATGACCCTCGACGCTGTCACGGTGGACGAGATGGACCAGGTCTATGCCCTGAACGTCCGGGGTGCCATGCTCCTGAGCCAAGCCGCCACCCCGCACCTAATCAAAAAGGAGGGATGCATGGTACACATCTCCTCCCTGTGGGGTATCGTGGGCGGCGCCTGCGAAAGCGTGTATTCCGCCTCCAAGGGCGCCGTGAACGCCTTTATAAAGGCCCTTGCCAAGGAGTTGGCCCCGAGCCGTATCCGGGTGAACGGCGTGGCGCCGGGCCTCGTCCCCTCCCCCATGAACGCTCAGCTAACGGAGGAAGACCTTTCCGCCTTTGCGGCGGCTACGCCCTTAGGCTCGCTCGTGACGGCGGAGCAGGTCGCAGAGGCTGTCTGCTATCTTATTCACGCCTCCATGGTCACGGGGCAGATACTCAGCGTAGACGGCGGCATCGTCATCTAATCACAGCCGTTCGGCGGTGGCAATCACATTTGCGCCGCTGTTGCACACGTTCTCAATCACCACAGCCCCCAGGCGCACGGGTCGCTTTGCCCGTGTGCTTTTGATTTGCTCCAAGGCCTTGGGGAGCAACGCCTTGCGGATGGGCCTATCCGTCTTCACCGGAAGGGGCACATGGGTCCCCTCGAGGGCCATGAGCGCCGTGAGCATCCGGGTGGGGTCCGTAATCTCCGACTGGGCATACAACAGCCCCCGGCGGCAGGTGTAGCCCTCTATGTTGGTGACTTCCTTGCCGTCATAATCCGCCGTGATGCGACAGCCCATGGGGCAGTTGATGCAGGTCAATTCATACTTCATGCTTGCGACACCTCGATTCTAACCGTCAGGGATTCTGCATTTTTAAGGGCAGACAGCTTTTCCACCGGCAGCACCACGTTCACCATCTCCCCGGGGGCCAGAATCATGGCCTTCTTTTCATAGAGCCGCTGCTCCCCCGCCTCCACGATGATGCGGGCGTTCCTGTATACATTTCTTGGCCGGAACATCAGCCGCACCGGCTGCAAAGGTTCACGGGAAACGAGCTGGGGCACCAGAGCGCCCACGCCAAAGCCGGTCTCAACTATGATGCGCTCTGCCTGTGTTAGCTCACCCTGCACATAGGCCCAGGCGTTTTTGCCGGCGGTCTCAGCTTCCTCACTCACAAAGTCCACCAAATCGTGGACATGGAGCACGTTGCCGCAGGCGAAGATGCCCGGCACGGAGGTCATGAGCGTTTCGTCCACCAAGGCCCCTGAGGTGCCCGGGTACAGGGTGACCCCCGCCATCTTGCTTAGCTCGTTTTCGGGAATCAGGCCCACGGAAAGGAGCAGCGTATCGCAGGGGAAGGTCTGTTCTGTGCCGGGGATGGGCTGCAGGTTTGTATCCACTTTGGCTACCGTGACCCCCGTCACATGGTCCCGCCCCTGAATGTCCACCACCGTGTGGCTAAGCAGCAGCGGGATTCCATAGTCGTCCAGACATTGGACGATGTTGCGCTTTAGGCCGCTGCTGTAGGGCATCAGCTCCACGCAGGCATGGACCTTCGCCCCCAGCAAGGTCATGCGCCGGGCCATGATAAGGCCGATGTCGCCTGACCCCAGGATGACCACTTCCTTGCCCGGCATCAGCCCCTCCAGGTTGGTGAACCGCTGGGCGGTCCCGGCGGTATACACCCCGGGGCAGCGCTCTCCGGGGGTAGCAAGGGACCCTCTCGGCCGCTCGCGACAGCCCATGCACAGCAGCACGGCCTTGGCCTGAATGTGCTGCAGGCCATGGTCGTGACTGACACAGGTTACCACCTTCTTTGGGCTGATGCTCAGCACCATGGTCTCCCCCTGGCAGGGGATGCCGTACGCACGGACCTTTTTAATAAAGCGATGGGCGTACTCCGGCCCCGTCAGCTCCTCCTGGAAGGTGTGCAGCCCAAAGCCGTTGTGGATGCACTGCTTGAGAATGCCGCCGAGCTCCTGCTCCCTGTCCAGCACCAGAATATCCCTGGCCCCAGCCTCATAGGCGCCGATGGCCGCCGCCAAGCCCGCCGGACCGCCGCCGATAATCAGAATATCTACCCTATCCATGGTATTCCTCCGTAAACAGCCAATCTGCCAGCAGACGGGAGTTGCCGCCAAACTTGGTCACCTCGAGGGGGGAGATGCCGAGCTCCTCGGCTAAAATCTGTACGGTGCGGGGGGTGCAAAAACCGGCCTGACAGCGGCCCATGCCCGCCCGGGTCCGCCGCTTCACGCCGTCCACATCCCGTGCGCCCACGGGGCGGCGGATACTCTCGCGAATCTCCGCCTCGGTCACGGTTTCACAGCGGCACACCACCCGGCCATAGTCCCCGTTTTTTGTAATGGCGGCGGCCCGCTGACTATCGTCCATGTCCCGGAACTTTGCAATCCCCTTGCGCCTTGGGTTAAAGCCCGGATTTTCCGGCAGCTCCAGCCGCATGGAAATCTGCTCTGCCGTCCATTTAGCAATGGCGGGGGCACTGGTCAAACCCGGAGACTCCACCGCACAGCAGTTGAAGAACAGCGGCGCATCCTCCGGCTCGCCCAGCACGAAGTCCCCCGTGTTGCCCGTGGCCCTCAGGCCCGAGAAGGTGGTGATAAACCCTCTGGTGGGCAGGTTGGGCCAGGTGAGGCGACCCTGTTGTAGAGCCGTGGCAAGGCCCTGGGCCGTGGTGCGCTTGTCCTCCTTGTCGTCGATATCCTGTGCCGTGGGACCCACCAAAATGGTGCCGTCCACCGTGGGGGCGATGAGGGTGCCCTTGCCCATGCTTGTGGGCAGCTGGAACATGGCGGCGTGGAAGGCGCCGGCATACTGTTTGTCCAGAATGTAGTATTCTCCCCGCCGGGGCCGGATATGGACCTTACGGGCGGAAACCATGTTGTTGAACACATCGGAGTAGGTCCCGGCGGCGTTCACCACCGCCCGGGCAACAAAGGTGCCGGCGCTGCTGTCTACCTGCCAGCGCCCGTCCGGCAGGGATGAGACCTTACTAACCTCGGCGTTTCGGATAAACTCTGCCCCATTCGTGGCGGCATTCTCTGCATAGGCGATGGTCAGCTCATACGGGCACACGATGCCGCCTGCCCCCACCAAAAGGGCTTCCTTGGCTTCCGGGCCGATGTTGGGTTCCCGGCGCCGTAGCTCCTGCCGGTCGATGATTCTAAGCTCCCCCCGCACGCCGTTGTCCTTCCCCTGCTGCAGGAGCTTTTCGAGCTTACAATGGTCCTCCTGCCGAAAGGAGACCACCAGGGAGGTGTTCCACTGCACGGGCACATCCAGCTCCTCATGGAGACTATCAAACAGGGCGTTGCCCAGCACGTTGAACTTTGCCTTCAGGGTGCCGGGCTTGGCGTCATACCCGCCGTGGATGATGGCGGTATTGGCCTTGCTTTGGCCGTTGCAAATATCGTTGGTCTTTTCGAGCAGCAGCACCCTGGCCTTGTGCCGCATGAGCTCGCGGGCGATGCCGCAGCCCACTACGCCGCCGCCGATGATGATAACATCGTACATATCCTCTCTCCTTCCCTATTCCTTGGCCCAGCCAAAGGCGCACTTGACCGCCCGGCGCCAGCCGGTAAGCCGCTGGTCCCGCTGGATGTCCCCCATCACGGGGTGAAAGACCCTGTCAATGGCCCAGTTGCGAACCACATCCTCCTTGCTCTGCCAATAGCCCACGGCAAGACCGGCAAGGTACGCCGCCCCCATGGCGGTGGTCTCCACGCACAAGGGGCGAAGCACATCCGTGTTCATGATGTCCGCCTGGAACTGCATGATAAAGTTGTTGGCGCTGGCGCCCCCGTCCACCTTCAGGGACCTTAAGGCGATGCCGGAATCCTTCTGCATGGCAAAGAGCAAATCCGCCGACTGATAGGCCAGGGACTCCATGGTGGCCCGGACCAGATGGTTTCTGTTCACGCCCCGGGTTAAGCCCACGATGCAGCCCCGGGCGTACTGGTCCCAATAGGGGGCGCCCAAGCCCGTGAAAGCGGGCACCACATAGCAGCCGTTGGTATCGGGCACGGACAGGGCGTAGCGCTCGGAGGCGGGGGCGTTTTCAATGAGCCCCAGCTCGTCCCTGAGCCATTGGATGGCGGCCCCGGCCACGAACACAGACCCCTCCAGGGCGTATTCCACCTTGTTGTTCAGGCCCCAGGCGATGGTGGTCACCAGGCCGTTTTGGGAGTATTTGAGCTCCTCGCCGATGTTCATCAGCGTGAAGCACCCGGTGCCATAGGTGTTCTTGGCATCTCCCGGGGTAAAGCAGGCCTGGCCGAACAGGGCCGCCTGCTGGTCCCCCGCCGCCCCGGCAATGGGGATGGCGCCGCCGAACCACTCTGGGTCCGTGAAGCCAAAGATGCCCGAGGAGGGGCAGACCTCCGGCAGCATGGCAGCGGGAATGTCCAGCTCCTTTAGTATCTCCTCATCCCAGCAGAGGTCCCGAATGTTGTACATCAACGTGCGGGAGGCATTACTATAGTCCGTCTTGTGGATTTTGCCGCCAGAGAGCCGATACATAAGGTAGCTGTCCACATTGCCAAAGAGGAGTTCCCCCCGCTCGGCACGGGTGCGAGCGCCGGGGATGTTCTCCAAAATCCACCTGAGCTTCGTGCCGGAAAAGTAAGCGTCAATCACCAGACCCGTCTTTTTGCGAAAGGCTTCCGTCAGGCCCTTGGCCTTCAGGCTGTCGCAATACTCCGCCGTCCGCCTGCATTGCCAGACGATGGCGTTGCACACCGGGCGACCCGTCTGCTTGTCCCAGACGATGGTGGTCTCCCGCTGGTTGGTGATGCCAATGGCGGCGATGTCCTCCGCCCGGGCGTTCACCTTTTTCATGGCCTCCCGGCACACATCGAGCTGGGTCTGCCAAATCTCCTCCGGGTCATGCTCCACCCAGCCGGGCTTGGGATACAGCTGCGTAAACTCCCTTTGGCTGAGGCTGCAAATCTGCCCCGCCTGGTTGAACAGGATGCACCGGTTGCTGGTGGTTCCGGCGTCCATGGCCATGATATACTTTGCCATTGGTCCCCCTCTCCGGCCGTTTGGCCTCGACGAATCGTTCCATGTGTGGTATCATTGTAGCACCACTGCAACAGCCGTTGCAAGCAAGTTTTTATCTCGGGAGGGATAGCGCGTGATAGACCCGAATCTAAAATATCTGGACACAGGTTTTCTGCCCACGGACCGGGTCATCCTCCATGCGGATTGCAACAGCTTTTTTGCCTCGGTGGAGTCCATCGGCCACCCGGAATACACAAAGGTGCCCATGGCCGTCTGCGGGGATCCTAAGAGCCGTCACGGCATCATTTTAGCCAAGAACGAGCTCGCCAAGGCCTATCACATTGAGACGGCGGAGACCATCTACAGCGCGCTAAAAAAGTGCCCGGGCCTACTGCTGCTTCCCGCCCATCACCAGCGGTACAGCGAAATCTGCCGGCAAATCAACGCCATCTATCAGCAGTATACGGATTTGGTGGAGCCGTTCAGCATCGACGAGAGTTTTTTGGATGTGACCGGCAGCCGGCATCTGTTTGGCACCGGGGAGCAGATTGCCGATAAGCTACGGGAGCGTGTGTATACCGAAATCGGCATCACCATCTCCGTGGGCGTGTCCTTCAACATGACCTTTGCCAAGATGGGTTCGGACTATAAAAAGCCCAATGCCACCACGCTCATTTCCCGGGAAAACTATCAACGGCTGCTCTGGCCCCTGCCCGTGGAAGAATTCCTGTTCGTGGGCAAGTCCGGGGCACAGCTTTTGAAGGCCAGCGGCATCTATACCATCGGGGACTTAGCCCAGGCGGACCCGGGGATGCTGACGGCCGCCATGGGCAAGTCCGGTCTGTCGCTTCTTAGGGCCGCCCGGGGCGAGGATCTGACCCCTGTCCACCCTTCGGATTATGAGCAGCAGCCAAAGAGCATCAGCCACAGCGTCACCTTCGACCACGATTTGACGGACGAAAGCGAGATACGGCGGGAGCTGACGGTCATCAGCGACTATGTGGGCATGCGTCTTAGGCGGCACAAGCTGTACGCCGAGCAGGTGCAGATTCAAATCAAGGACCCCAGCCTGAAGCTCATCAACCGACAGCGGCAGTTGGGCCGCAGTACCAACGCCACCCGAGACATCCGCGAGACGGCAACGGAGCTTCTGCTGGAAAACTGGACCAGGGGCAAGCCCATCCGTATGCTGACGGTGGGCGTGGGGGGACTAGGTCCCGAGGGCATGGAGCAGCTTTCCATGTTTTCCGACACAGAGCGACAGGAGAAGGATAAGCGCCTCGATGCGGCGGTGGACAGCATTCGCGAGAGATTCGGCCCCGGCTCCTTGCGCCTTGGGCAGTAGAGCACCGGGCCGTATTCGTCAAAGACAGCAAAAAAGGGACGGCGAACCGTCCCTTTTGTGTGTTGTCAAGCTTATTTGATTTCGCAGGTAGCACCGACCTCTTTGAAGGCGGCGACCATCTTCTCGGCATCTTCCTTGGAGATGGCTTCCTTGACGGTGGCGGGGGCGCCATCGACCACAGCCTTGGCTTCCTTCAGGCCCAGACCGGTCTGCTCGCGGACGACCTTGATGACCTTGATCTTCTCGGGACCGACGTCCTTGAGGACCACGTCGAACTCGGTCTTCTCTTCCACGGGCTCGGCAGCGGCAGCGGCGGGACCGGCGGCCACAACGGCACCGGCGGCAGCGGATACGCCAAATTCATCTTCCAGAGCCTTGACCAGCTCGCTTAGCTCCAGAACGGACATTGCCTTCAGATCGGCAATCAGTTGTTCTTTATTCATAATACTTCTCCTTATAATTTATAATTTTGTTTTTGGGCCAAAGCCCGGTCCTTATGCTTCGGGGGCTTCGCCCTTCTGCTTGGCGATCTGATCCAGCACGATAACGAACTTGGAAATGGGGCTCTTCATGCTGCCCAACATCCGACTGATGAGCACTTCCTTGCTGGGCAGGTCTGCGATTGCGTCCATGTCGGCGGCGCTGGTAAGCTTGCCGTCCACGATGCCGCCCTTGAACTCGCACTTCTTTGCCTTCTTGATGAAGGCCTTCAGCACCCGAGCGGGGGCCACTTCGTCTTCGTACCCGAAAGCGTAGGCCACGGGTCCCTTGAGCATGTCCTCAATCTGAGAATCGATGGATGCAGCTTCGGCGGCGCGGGAGACCATGTTGTTCTTGAGAACCACATACTCGATGCCTTCCTTGCGCATGCTCCGACGCAGCTCCGTATCCTCGGCCACGGTGATGCCGCGATAATCAAAGAAAACGACGGACTTTGCCTTTTCGATCTTCTCTTTAATCTCAGCTACCTTGGCAGCTTTCTGCTCGATAAACTTTGCGTTTGCCATTGTTTCACCTCCTTGTATAAAAAATCCTCCCGTCGCTGCAGACGGAAGGACACAATACAAGTTCGTGTTCCACCACCTCGGCAGGATTTACACGGGAAACCCGCTACCGGCTGTCTCTGGCGACGTTCGGGAAGTATTATACCCGAACAAAGAGGTGATGTCAACACATTTTTATTGAATTTTCAGGCCTTTTTCACGATTTTCCCGCCGGTCTTATAGATGGAATCGGCAGGCACCTGGCCCCGCACGCAGCTGGTGGGATACACGTTGCTGTTTCGGCCGATGACTGTGCCGGGGTTTAGCACGCTGTTGCAGCCAACCTCCACATAATCTCCCAATACGGCGCCCACCTTCTTGCGGCCCGTGGGCAGGAGCTGCTTGCCGTCTTTTAGAACCACCAGGGTCTTATCGGACTTCACGTTGCTCGTGATGGAGCCGGCGCCCATGTGGGACTTATAGCCCAAAATGGAGTCCCCAACATAGTTATAATGGGGCACCTGAACGCTGTCGAAGAGGATGACGTTCTTCAGCTCCGTGGAGTTCCCCACCACGCAGCCATCCCCTACCAGGGCGCTGCCGCGAATGAAGGCACCGGGACGAACCTCGGTTTTGTGGCCGATGATGCAGGGACCGGCGATATAGTTGTTGGGATAGATGGTGGCATCCTTGGCAATCCACACATCCTCTTTCGGGTGGTCGTACTCCTCAGGGGACAGGGTGGCGCCCAGCTCCAGGATGAAGGACTTTATGCCGTCCAACACCTCATAGGGATAGGTCTTCCCCGCAAAGAGAGGGGCGGCCAGGGTGTGGCTCATATCCAGCAAATCAGCGATGGTATACATGCTTTGTCTCCTTATTTCACCCGAATGAGCTGACCCGCCCGGTCCATGGCGGCGATGATGGCATCCACCTCCGCCTCGCAGGCTTCCTGGGTGGTGGCCTCCGCCATGACCCGCAGCACGGGCTCCGTGCCGCTCTTTCTGAGCAGCACCCGGCCGGAATCGCCCAGCCGTGCCTTGGCGGCTTCCACCTCGGCCTGGACCAGCGGATGGGCCATGGTCTCGTCCTTATCCCGGACGATGACATTCTTTAGGACCTGGGGATAGGTCTTGCAGGGCTCTGCCAGCACGGAAAGGGGGCTCTTTCTGTCCAGCATCACCTGCATCATCTTGATGGCGGTGAGCATGCCGTCGCCGGTGGTGGCGTACTTGCTGAAGATGATATGGCCGGACTGCTCGCCGCCGATGCGGTTGCCGTTGGCGCGCATGTTCTCATACACATACTTATCGCCCACGGCGGTCTGCTCATAGCCGATTCCCTTAGCCTCCAGGGCTTTATAGAGGCCCAGGTTGCTCATGACGGTGGTGACCACCTTGGTATCTCCCAGCTTGCCCCGCTCGTTCATATAGTTGGCATAGATGTACATGATGTGGTCGCCGTTAACCACCTGGCCCTTTTCGTCCACGGCGAGGCAGCGATCCGCATCCCCGTCAAAGGCGAAGCCCACATCCAGATGATTTTCCCGGACCAGCCGCTGCAGATTTTCAATATGGGTGGAGCCGCAGCCCTCGTTGATGTTCAGGCCGTCGGGCTTGTTGCCCACCACATAGGTGTCCGCCCCCAGGGCATCGAAGACGCTCTTGGCAATCTGCCAGGTGGAACCGTTGGCGCAGTCCAGACCCACCCGCATATGCTTATAGGAATGGGTAGCCAGGCTGATGAGATAGCCGATGTATCGGTTGCGGCCGGCGGCATAGTCCACGGCGCTGCCGATGTCTCCCCGTTCCTTGAGGGGAATCTCCGGCATGTTCCCATCCAAATAGGCCTCGACCTTGTCGATGACCTCTTCCTCCATCTTCTCCCCGTTGCCGTTGAGGAGCTTGATGCCGTTGTCATAGTAGGGGTTATGGCTGGCAGAGATCATGATGCCGCAGTCGAAGTCGTCGATGCGGGTCACATAGGACACGCTGGGCGTGGTGGTGACATGGAGCATATAGGCATCCGCACCGGAAGCGGTGATGCCGGCAATCAGGGCATGCTCGAGCATATAGCCGGAACGGCGGGTGTCCTTGCCGATAACGATTCTGGCCCGGTGATCCTTGCCATAGTACCAGCCCAGGAACCTGCCAATCTTGAAGGCATGCTCCACGGTCAAATCCTTATTGACCTCTCCGCGAAAACCGTCGGTACCAAAGTATTTGCCCATGACTATCCCCTCACAGCAAGCTGGCGGCTTCAAAGTCCATATACACCGTCACATCCGGATGCAGCTGCAGCACGGAAGCGGGGACTTCCTCCGTCACGGGGCCCTGGAGCATCTGCTTCATGATGGGC
Source organism: Clostridia bacterium (assembly GCA_017451295.1). Classification (GTDB taxonomy): domain Bacteria; phylum Bacillota; class Clostridia; order Christensenellales; family CAG-138; genus RUG472. Next base: position 2,142 of record JAFSPW010000052.1, on the reverse strand, counting down.
GCCTTGGCGGGGCCGGTGGCCATGAGGATGATGGATTTGGCCTGCATGACGGTCTTGATGCCCATGGTCACGGCGTGGGTGGGCACATCGTCGATGCTGGCAAAGAAACGCTTGTTGGCCTCCCGGGTGGACTCTGTCAGCTCCACCACATGGGTCAGGGAGCCAAAGGGCGTGCCCGGCTCGTTGAAGCCGATGTGGCCGTTGTTGCCGATGCCCAGCAGCTGCAGATCCACACCGCCGGCCGCCGCAATGGCCTTGTCGTAGGCGGCGGGGTCGCTGATGTCGATACCGGAGGGGACATGCGTCCGGCTCTTGTCGATGTCGATATGGTCAAACAGGTTGTGATCCATGAAGTAGCGATAGCTCTGGTCGTGGCTGCCATCGAGGCCTACATATTCGTCCAGGTTGAAGCTGGAAGCATCCTTGAAGGAGATTTCACCGGCCTTATTTAGCCGCACGAGCTCAGCATATAGGCCCAGAGGCGTGGAACCGGTAGCGCCGCCCAGGATGGCGTTCGGCTTGTTCTTGAGCAGAGACACATATTGCTGTGCAGCCATGGCCGCAATGTTGCTTGTGGAATCGATGATAACCTTCATTTTCGATACCTCCTTGAAAAAATCTTTGTTATAATACCACCGCCGTATGCATTTTGCAAGATGCTTTTATATATTATTCATAAAAAATCCCAAAAACAAATCAAAATCTGGTGTGTACCCTTGCTTCTTGCCGCAATATTTTGTAAAATATTATATATGTGAATTTGGAGGCGACCAAATGCGTATCTATTGTTCGGCCGAGCAGCACGGTCTGGGCGGACCCGGCTCCTTCTATTTGGCACGCAGCGAGCAGCTGCTTCCCTCCCTGCTTAAACAGTACAGGGGCAAGGTCCAGCTTATCTATCTGGACCCTCCCTTTGGCACCGGGGACGCCTTCTTAGCTAAGGGCGGCGAAGGCGGTCTTCAGTTTAGGGACGATATGCCGGAGGAGGAATACATAAAGTGGATGCGTACCATCCTCCAGGGCTGCCACCAGCTCCTGTCCAGCACGGGAAGTCTGTACCTGCACATAGACTGGCGCATGAGCGCCAAGCTTCGGCTGCTGCTGGACGACATCTTCAGCCAGGACAACTTTATGGACGAAATCATCTGGGGGTATAAGACCGGCGGTCGCGCCACCCGTTTCTTTCCCAGAAAGCACGACACCATACTCTTCTACCGCAAAAGCCGCCGGGTGTATTTCAACATCGCCGCCGTGGGCAAGCCCCGGGGTCCTCAGCGCCGGAACCACTTGAAACAGTTTGTGGACCAAACCGGTCGGGTGGGCTTCTCCATTCGCTCCGGCGGAAAGCTGTACACCTATTATGAGGACGACCCCATCTATCCCAGCGATGTGTGGACGGATATCGAGCACCTGCAGCAGAAGGACAAGGAGCGCACCGGCTATGCCACCCAAAAGCCGGAGGCCCTGCTGGAGCGCATCATCCTTGCCTCCTCCCGGGAGGGGGATTTGGTGGCGGATTTGTTCTCCGGCAGCGGCACCACCGCCGCCGTAGCGGTGAAGAAGGGGCGCCGGTTCCTGGCGGTAGATGCCTCCCCCGCCGCCCTGCTGACCCTACGCCGTCGGCTCCTTGCCAATGCGGCTCGCCCCACTCTCCTGGATGGGCCGGACAGTCAGTCCCCCTTCACCATCCAGTATCCCGCCCTCAGGCGAAAGTGCGTGGCGGATTACAGCCTAACAAACGGTGTGTTCACCCTGACAAAGGCCGAGATTCATCGCCAGGAGGTACCTCTCGTATACGCCGCCATAGGCTATGAGAAGGACAAGGTGTTCTATCCCCTGCAAACCTATACAAAGCCTAAGCTCCCCCTGAAGCTCCCTATCCCCGAGGGCGTGGAACCTCCGGTGGTACAGCTGGTCAACAGCTTAGGGGAGCAAGCCTTCTTCACCCTGGATACATAAGATCGCAAATAGACAAAGGACTGCGCTCAGGCAGTCCTTTTGTTTTATACTAATCCACGCCTAACCCATGCACATTGGGCGGCACCTTCTGTGCCGGTTCTGCTTCGTCAAATCTTGATTGACGGTCCCCAGTCAATCTGCGATTCTCCTCATGGAACCAACGCAGAATTTGCTCGCCGACTG
>JAFSPW010000007.1 GCA_017451295.1 Clostridia bacterium | reverse complement strand
TGCAGTCGGCGAGCAAATTCTGCGTTGGTTCCATGAGGAGAATCGCAGATTGACTGGGGACCGTCAATCAAGATTTGACGAAGCAGAACCGGCACAGAAGGTGCCGCCCAATGTGCATGGGTTAGGCGTGGATTAGTATCAGCAACCCACATTTGACAGATTGACAAGCCCCCTTGCTGGCAAAAACCGGCAGGGGGCTGTATACTATAGGCATCAAACGGAAGGGAGAAACGGGAATGATACTGGCGGATAAGATTATTGAGCTTAGGAAGAAGGCGGGCTGGTCCCAGGAGGAGCTGGCCGAAAAACTGGGGGTCAGCCGCCAGTCCGTCTCCAAGTGGGAGGGCGCTCAGTCCGTGCCGGACATGAACCGGATTTTGCAGCTGTCGGAGCTGTTCCAGGTGTCCACGGACTATCTGCTAAAGGACGGCCTCGAGGCGGACGAACCCCGGGAGGACAGGGGAGAGGTGCCGCAAGAGCGGTTCGTCTCGATGGAGGAGGCCAACGCTTTCTTAGCCTACAAGGCCCAAACCACCCCCCGGATTGCCCTGGGCGTGGGGCTGTGCATCCTGTCCCCGGTGGCCCTCATTCTGTTGGGGGCGGCCCAGGCGGCGGGGCGGCTGCGCCTTAGCGAAGGCCAGGCCCTTATGCTGGGGCTGATGATTCTCATCGCCCTGGTGGGGACGGCGGTGTGGCTGTTCGTGTCCTCCAGTCTGCAGGGGAGCCGGTTCGAGTATTTGGAAAAGGAGAAGCTGGACACCGCCTATGGGGTCTCCGGCATGGTGAAGGAACGCATGTCGCAGGAAGCCCCCGCCCATGCCCGGGGCATCGCCCTGGGAGTGGTGCTGTGCGTGGTGGCGGTGATTCCGCTGTTCGGGGCCCTGTTCCTCTTTGGCGAAAACGAGCTCATGGGCGCCGGCGGCATCGGCCTGCTGCTGCTGTTGGTGGCCCTGGGGGTCTATATCATCCTAAGCACCGCCCTCCCTTGGGACGGGTATCAGGTCCTCCTCGAGCAGGGGGACTATGCCCCCCACCGCAAGCAGGCGGATAAAAACTACGGCGGCGCCTATTGGGCTGTGCTGACGGCGGGGTATCTACTCATCAGCTTCCTCACCGCCCGCTGGGACATCACCTGGGTCATCTGGCCCGTGGGCGCCCTTGTCTTTGGGGCTGTCCGGGAGATTCTCTCCCACCGGGGGTGAAGCGTATCCTCCTTACTCCTCGGCAAAAATTTGCACGCAAAGGCCCTTCGTCCCCTGCTGCACACGGGCCAGCAGAGGCAGCTCCTGCAAAAAGGCCAGCTCCCGGCTGTCGGTGCAGATGACGGGACGGCAGCACAGGGGGTCGGTGCCCTCGTTTTGGATGAACAGGCGGCAGGCATTTTGCTCGCCGTCCCGGCCCTCCAGCAGATACCGGGCGGACAAATGCACCCGGCCGTCGGCATAGTGAAACTGGGTGTCCACCCCCTCTTGCAGGGTTTTGCCCCAAAATAGGGGGCCGTTCGCCTCCGCTAGGAAGGGGAGCAGCACCACCCTAAGCCCCTCGCCCGCCACCTGCCGGGGCTCCAAAAGGGTGATGGAAATGTCCAGCAACAGCCTCATGCCCTGCCTCCGAACACCAGGGGCAGACCCGTATACAGCAGCCGCAGGGCCGTGTCCAGGTCGTGGCCGTAGCCCTCGCAGACACAGTGATACAGGTGCTCCGGCCCGAAGGTCTCCGGCAGCTGCTCCATGGCCTTTATCTGGGGGGTCAGGTTGGGTTCGGCCATGTCCCGGCCGTCTCCGCTGCCGGCGAAGATGCAGTAGTCGCGGCTAAAGGCACCGAAGGCCTGCACCCGCTGCTTTAGATGCCGGGCGGTGGCTTCCGGCTGGCTGCCGCCGCCCCGGGTTGCCAGAGCCCAGCAATCCCCGCTCATGGGCAAAAAGGCGGCTATCTGATCGAGCGCCTGTTCCAGCACCGCCCAGGTGGCCATGGCCCCCATGGAATAGCCGCCAAAGGCCCGGTGCTTCCGGGATTGTTGGAACCCGGCCTTGTCCGGGGCGGGGGCATAGGTGGGATAGGCGCGTTCAAAGGCGGGCATCACATCCTGCACCAGCTCGAAATGATACGCTCGGCAGTTTTCCGTGGCGTCCGGGCAATAGGGGTTCAGATAGCTGACGGCACATACCAGCAGCGGCGGCACCTCCCCGGCCCCTATCATGCTGTCCAGCATATGGGGCAGGGGGCTCTTTGAACCCAGATACCACTGGGGTGTGCAGCCCCCGCCGTGAATCAGATACAGCACATCATACCGCCCTTGGGGGTCAAAACCGGGCGGCGTATACACCAGAGCCTCCTTCTCATAGGGACGCTGTTCCGGGTGGGTGTAGTCCCGGGTGGCATAGATAAACGGGGTTACGCTCTCTCTGTTCCCGGGCCGTAGATACGCTTTGGGTGGCTCTCGGTGGGGATGTAACATAGGCAGCATGACACCTCCTTTTTTTAAAAGGCCTTCTCCAGGGTGAAGCTGATGGGACCCAGCTTGGGAAAATCCGGGGCAGGGGAGCCGTCCAGGAGCAGGGTTTGCACCTCTATCCCGTGGGTCAAAGGGTCGATGGTCAGCACCCGGAAGGCATAGTCCTTCGTCTGCATATTCAACATCATGGCGGTGACGGTCCTATCCATGGTACCGTCGCCGTCATCGTCATAGGTGAAGGTTCGGGTGTAATAGTCCCGCTTGTGACCGCAGAGCACCAGGCGGATGCTGGGGTTTTGGGCGATGAAGGTCTCCACCTGGGAGTAAACCTTCGTCTCGGACACCAGAAACCCGTGGACCACCAGCAGGCAAGGCGTGTCCGGATGCGCGTCCATAACCCCCTTGGCCCAGGCACAGGCATCCCTATCGTACCAGGTGTGCCAGCCCATGCCCAGCATCAATAGCTCCTGCTCGCCTACCGGCAGCAGCCGATACAGGCACTTGCCCCCCATATAGCGCTGCTCCTCGGGGATGGCGGATAGGAAGCTCTGCTTTAGATACCCGGAGAAGTTTCCCTCCTCCTGGCTCACATCGTGATTCCCCGCCACAGGGAAGAAGAACAGGTCCTCGTCGAACACCTCCAGCAGGGGGTAGAAGTTGTCCCATTGCCACTGCTTAAACCCGTTGTCCACCAAATCCCCGGTGTGGATGACCCCCACCAGGTTGTCCGCCTCCCGGTGCGAAGAAATCCAGTCCCGCAGGGCCACAATCTCCTCCGGCCGAAAGTACACCAGCTCCTGGGTGTCCGGCAGCACCACCAGGGAAAAGGGCGTCGGAGCCGGCGTGGCCGTGGGCGTAGGCACGGCGGTAGCCGTGGGCGTCGGGACAGCCGTGGCCGTAGGGGCCGGGGTGGCCGTGGGAGCGGGAACCGGCTTTGCAGCGGGGGCTTTTGCACAGGCGCCCAACAGCAGCAGGGCGCAGACAATCAACAGCTTTTTCATAGGTTTTTCTCCACAACAGGCTTCGTCAGGGTCACGGTGCGACAGCTCAGGTAGGCGGCTTCCCGTTTATCGTGGGTCACCAGCAGCACCGTCTTCCCCTTCGTATAGGTTCGCAGGGTGTCCATGGCGGCAAGCTTCGTGGCTTCGTCCAGGCCCGAAAAGGGCTCGTCCAGCAAATATAGGTCCGCCTCTCTTACCAGGCACCGGGCAAGGGCCGCCCGCCGGGCCATGCCGCCGGAGAGGGTGGCGGCCTTTTGCCGGGCCGCTTCCTGTAGCCCCAGCCGCAGTAGCAGCTCCAAGGCCGCCTCCTTGGTGGCCTTTCTATCCCCCAGCAGCACATTCGTGAGCAGGGAGAAGTCCGGGCACAGCCGGTTCTCCTGGAACACGGCGCTGACCTTCTCCGGCAGCCCCGTGATGGTGCCCGTTGTGGGCTCTATCAGCCCCAGCAGCAGGCGAACGAGGGTGGTCTTTCCGCAGCCCGAAGGCCCCACCAGGCACACCCGCTCCCCCTTTTCTATGGTCAGGGACAGGGGGGAGAGGGCCGGGACGGTGCCATAGGTTTTGCTAAGATTCTCCAAGCGAATGTCCATATCAGCGACCCTCCCACAGGGCAAAGGCGGCCTGCATCAGCCCCTGCAGCAGCCGCTGCAGGAGCCGGCTGAAGATGACGATGGCCACCGTCCAGGCCAGCAAATCCTCGCTCAACAGGTACAGCTTGGCTTCATACAGGCTTTCGCCCACGGACCCGGCGGCCACGGCGATGACCTCCGCCGCCACGCCCGCCTTGCAGGCCATGCCCACGCCCACCGTACAGGCGGAGAGCAAAAAGGGCTTCAGGGTGGGCAGATACAAATATTGCAGCCGCCGCCACCAGCTAAACCCGAACACCCGGCCCATCTCCAAAAGCTCTATCGAGGTGCTTCGTACCCCCTGCACCACATTCTCATACACCGGGGGGAACACGACGAAAAAGCATATCAGCACCGGCAGCTGTCCGGCGGACAAAAACAGCAGGCTCAAGATGATGAAGGAGGCCACGGGCACCGCCTGCATGGCGGCAACATAGGGCCAGAGCAGGGTTTGTATCAGGGGGAACCTGCCCCCGAGCAGTCCCAGTACGAGCCCCAGCACAAGCCCCAAACCGAACCCCAGCCCCACCCGCAGCAGGGAAAAGCCCACCCGCTGCCAGAAGTCGCCGGTGAGCAGAAGGGCAAACAGCCGCCCAAGCACCGCCGCCGGTCCCGGCAGCAGCAGGGGGGAGCCAAGGAGCAGGGACAGCACCTGCCACACCAGCAGGGCCAACAGCCCCGCGAGCAGCTGCCGTATGGACTTGTTCCTCCACAGCCTTCTCACGGCAGATAATAGAAATCCTCCTGGGGCAAAGCGCCGCCCACGGTCCTGGGGTCCTGCTCAAAGAGGACGCAGAGGTACCCTTCGGTCATGGTCTGCATGTCTTTGCCGGCGATGCACACGATGTGGCAGGAGGGAATGGCCTGCTGGGCCACCGTGGCCGGAATGCCGATGTACTGCTCCACCAGCACCCCCGCCTCCGTGGGATGGCCGTTCACAAACAGGGTGGAGGCGGAATAGGCCTCCAAAAAGGCCTTCACGGTCTTGGGGTGCGCTTCCAGATACCCCCTGCTAACGATCAGCCCGGCGGTGATGAGCCGGCTGTCGATGCCGAGCTTATCCCACTCCTCCGATAAATCGAGCGCCACCCGCAGCCCTTCCACCTTCTCCAGTGCTTGGGTCACATAGGGCTCCGGCAGCAGGGCGATGCCGCTTTCGTGCATCGCCAGCTCGGATAGCACCTGCCCCGGTTCGCTCTTAAAGTCCATAGTCACATCCCGGTCCATGTCCAGCCCCTGCTCCCTAAGCAAAAACCGCAGCGCCTGCTCCGGGGTGTTCCCCTTGCCGGTGGAGAGGATGGTCTTCCCCTTCAAATCCTTCAGGGAGTGTACGCTTTCGTCCCCCTTTTCCACCACATACAGCACCCCCAGGGTGTTGACGCACAGCAGCACCGCATCCCCTTCCAGCTTGTTGTAGAGGATGGAAGCGGCGTTTATGGGCAGGGCCAGCATGTCCAGCTCCCCCTGTATAAACTTGGGTGTCAGCTCGTCCGCCGCCCCGGCGATGGTGTACGCAAGCGGCACGGGGCTTGTCCCCGCATCCGCCGCCTGCAGCAGCTGCACCAGCCCCATGGCGGTGGGCCCCTTCAGGGCGCCCAGGCGCAGGGCCTCCATAGGCTCCTTCTTCGTGCAGCCCAGGGGCAGAACGAGCAGCAGAACGAGCAGCAGCAATAGCAGGCGTTTCATCATCAACCATCCTTTCCTTGTTCGCTTACGGCAGCAAATCTTTCTCCACCATGGCCCGGGGGAGCCGGGGCAAAAACCGAAGTATCATGGGCAGACCCATCACAAAGGCCATCACATCCGCCATGGGCTGGGACAGGTACACCCCCCACAGGGCCGGTTGAATGAGCCTGGGCAGCAGCAGCACGCAGGGGATGAAGGTGAGCCCCTGCCGGGCCACGGCCAGCAGGGTGGCCCGAAGGGTCTTCCCCGTGGTCTGAAAGAGCATGTTGCTGATGCTCACAAAGGCCATCAGCGGCAGGGTGCAGCTTTGGCAGCGCATGGCCACGGTGCCGATGCGGACCACAGCCCCATCGTCCCGGAACAAGGCCACAATCTGCGGCGCAAACAGGAAGGTGCCCAGGGAGATGAGCAACAGCCCCAGGCTCCCCACGCTCAGGCAGAACAGATACGCTTCCCTGACCCTGTCGTAGCGCCTGGCCCCCCAGTTATAGCCGCACACGGGCTGGAACCCCTGCCCAAACCCCAGCAGGGCGGAGAACACGAAGAACATGACCCGGCTGACGATGGAGAAGGCCGCAATGGAGGCGTCCGCCTGACTTAGGGGCACCGCCGCCCCTGCCGCCGTGTTGAGGCACAGCGCCGCCACGCTCCCCAGCCCCTGGCGAAGCAGGGAGGGAAGTCCCCCGGCGGCCATGTTCCCTAAGTAGTGGGGGCTTAGGGTCAGGTTTTTCAGGCGAATATTCAAGCTGTCGGAGCGATAGGAGCCCACCAAAAGGACGGTGAAGCTAACTATCTGGCTAAGGATGGTGGCAAGAGCCGCCCCCCGGGTGCCCATGTGGAACACAAAGATGAACAGCGGGTCCAGCCCCATATTCAGCACCGCCCCGGACACCAGGCCAATCATGGAAAACAGGGCATTCCCCTGAAATCGCATCTGGTTGTTCAGCACGCAGGAGGCTATGACAAACGGCGCCCCCCACAGAAGAATGCTGTAATAGGCCCGGGCATGGTCCACGGTCTCTTGGGCCACCTTCTTTGTGCTGGCTCCCAGCAAGGAGAGAATGGGCGTAGAAAACAAAAGCCCCAGGGCGATGAACACGCCCCCCATCAAGAGGGCGCAGAAGAAGCCCACGGCGGCCATGCGCTCCCCGTCCTGCTGCCGGTCCGCCCCCAGCGCCCGGGACACATAGTTCCCCGACCCCTGGCCAAAGAAGAACCCAAAGGCCTGGAAGATGGTCATCAGCGGGAAGATAAGCCCCACCCCCGCCGTGGCGAAGGTGCCGAGCCTGCCCACAAAGAAGGTATCCGCCATGTTGTACAGGCTCGAAATCAGCATGGAGGCGATGGTGGGCAACGCCAAAGAGACCACCAGCCCCTTCACCGGCGCGGTGGTCATCTTGATCATCTTCTCATGCTGTGCATTCATGCCCATCCCTCAACAGTATATGCGTTCAGGGATAAAATATCATTTTTTGGCGGCGCCGTCAATCGGCACTTGCCGCCGTCCAGACCTGCTCGAGAAGGCTCTCTGCCTCCTGTTGGCTTAGTCCCAGACCCCGGCACCTTGCGGCCGCTTCCTCCATGGCCCCCCGGCCGAGCAGCAGGCCCAGGGTCCGGCGCTGCTCTTTGTCCATCTTGGCCACAAAACAGCCCCGGCCCGGCTGGCCGCTAAGCAGCCCCATGTCCGTCAGCTCCTCCCAGGCCCGCTTCACCGTGATGACGCTGACGCACCACTGAGCCGCCCCCTTGCGGATGGGGGGCAGGGGATCCCCCGGCTGGAGCTCCCCGGTGAAGATGGCCTCCATCACCTGGTCCATGAGCTGCCGATACAGGGGCTTGGGGTCCGAGGGATTCAGCAGCACCCTCATAGGCAGGCCTTTTGCAGCGCCTTCTGGGCCCGGTTGCTGGCCCACAGGGTGCAAAGGGCATAGATGCCGCCCGAGATACCCAGGCACACAAGCTGGGCCCTCAGGGCTGCCCCGGTGCCGGGGAAGCAGTCTAAGCGCCCTTCCACCCAGTCAAACAGAGGCACGCCTTGCCCCACGGCGCACAGGATGCAGAACCCTTCGCAAAGGATAATCCATGCAAACACGCTCACCGTGCTGATAAAGAAGTGGCGGCCCACCCGGTAGGGGGCGGCGTAGTAGGCGGGCAGGAACGTTAGGTGGAACACGGCAAACAGTACCAGCATCCCCCCGAGCAGCGTCAGGCTCCCGTCCAGCCCCGCCGGGTTCCCCATGGGGTGCAGAAGGTGGTTGACAAACACCATGCCGAGTACCAGCAGCAGCATCCCCCCTTCAATGAGCACCATGAGCCACACCCGGCTCTTTACCATGTCCCGCTTGCTCACGGGGAGCAGGGCGCAAAAGAGCAGGTCCTTGTTCATGGTGGCCTGGTTGAACAGATAGAAGATGCTGTTGCAGGTGAAGAACCCGGCCACCAGATAGGGATAACTGGGAATCAGCAGCATCAGCGCGAACCCATAGAACAACGGCACCATGGGCACCATGCACAGCTTCATATCCTTATATAGCAGGTGCTTCATACTTTGCCTCCCTGTACAGCATAATGGACTCCAAATCCGCCGGAGCGAGGCGGCAGTCACAAAAACGGGGTGCCTCCTGCCGGGCAATGAGCCCCGTAAACCCGAAGGCGCTCTGCTTATAGCCCAGCAGATAGGGCAGCTTTTGTGGCAGCTGCGCCGCCTCGCCGGCCACCAGCAGATGCCCCTCCCGGAAGGAGATAAGGTCCTGGGAGGCAAGGATTTGCCCGCCCTGAATGTAGGTGATGGCATCGGCACACTTTTCTAAATCCGAAATCACATGGGTGGAAAAGAGGATGCTCTTGTCCCCCTCCTCCATGAGGCGGCGGAAGATGTCCAGCAGCTCCTCCCTTGACACCGGGTCCAGGCCGCTGGTGGGCTCGTCCAAAATCAGCAGCCGTGCCCCGTGGGACAGGGCCAGCGCCAGGGCAAACTTCACCTGCATACCGGCGGACAGCTCCTTCACCTTCTTGCCCTCCTCCAGGGAAAAGGCCGTTAGATACCCCCGGTAGGCAGCCTCGTCCCAGTTCGGGTAGAAGGGCCGGGCGGCGGCGGCAATGGCCCCCAGGGTCCGGGTGGGGTAGCAGTCAAAGGCACCCATGACCAGCCCCACCTCCTGCTTGCAGCGGTTTTCGTTGGCAAAGAAGTCCACTTCGTCCAGCAAAACCTCCCCGCCGTTGCGGGGAATCAGGTTCAGCATGGCCTTGATGGTGGTGGTCTTCCCGGCCCCGTTGCGGCCGATAAAGCCCATGATGGACCCCTCCTCCAGGGAAAAACTCACATTGTCCAGGCAAAAGCCCGGGTATTCCTTCCTTAGGTTTTTCACGCTCAGCAGCGGCATATGTCCCCCTCCCTCCATAGATTGTGCATATTGAATATACACAATCTACCATAGGCTGTCAATACCCGCCTTGCGCTCAAAGATATTGGCGGCTTTAGCCAGAATTTACACTTCGGACACGGTTTTTTTGCTTCTTTGCAACCGCCGCCGGTTGAAAAGCCCCGTGCCTTGGGGTACAATTTAGGAATCAAAAACTGTCTATTGCCATCGAGGTGTGAGATATGGAGCATGAGACCCCCAAAAAGAGGAGAAAGACCGGGAAAAAGTCCCTGAGCGGGCTGCGCCGGTTCCTGCGGCAGGTTTATCTGTTCTGCCAGCGGGCCAAGGCGGGCATCCAAAAGGCGTGGGAGGCAACGGCCCTGTTCTTTATGGGACTGTGGGAAGTTATTGGTCCCGTCTGCAAACGGATTTACAAAGCCATGGTTCCCGTCTTCAAGAGAATCGGCCGGGCCTTACAGACCCTTTTTGGACCTCTTGCCAAGAAACTGCAAACCCGGCTTTCGGGCCTGGGCAAGTTTGCCAGGATAGGCGTGGGGGCGGTGAGCCTTTCGCTGGTGGTGCTGCTGCTGGCGGTGATTGTCAGCGCCCGCACCTCTGAAAGCACGACCACCCTGGCGGAGGCTTCCCCGGGTCACGAGGACACCCTGCCCGTAGGGGAGGCCACCCCGGAGCTTACGCCCACGCCCATGGCCACCGCCACTCCCGTGCCGGAGCCCATGCAGGAACAGGTGCTCCAAAAGGGGGACGATTCCCCCACGGTGGCCCTGGTGCAGACGCGGCTCATGGAGCTTGGCTATATGGACAGCGACGAGCCTACGGAGCACTTTGGCAGCATCACCGAGGCGGCCCTCATCCGCTTCCAGAAGCATAACGGCCTCAGCCCCAACGGCCTGTTGGGGGAGGGGACCTGGCTGCTGCTGATGAACGAGGGCACTGGCCCCTACATCATGCAGGAGGGGGACGAAGGGGATGACGTGCAGGACGTGCAGACCCGTCTCTATGAGCTGGGGTACCTGAGCAAGAGCTTTATCACCGGCACCTTCGGGGAGAAGACCCAGGCCGCCGTCATGGATTTTCAGAAGGCCAACGGCATCTCTTCGGACGGCATGGTGGGCCACGAGACCTTGGATGTGCTCTATGCCGACGAGGTGGTGGGGAACTTCTTCACCAAGGGGGAGAGCAACGACACCATCGCCGCCTATCAGCAGCGGCTGAAGGATTTGGGGTATCTAAGCTCCAGCTACAGCATCAAGGGCAAGATGGACGACACCACCGTGAAGGCCATCCGCAAGTTCCAGGAGAACAACGACCTGACCCCGGACGGGTATCTCGGGCCTGGCACCATGGCGGCTCTGGACAGCAGGAGTGCCAAGAGCTACACCCTGACCCTGGGCATGAGCGGCTCGGAGGTCAAGGCCGTGCAAAAGCGGCTCAAGGCCCTGGGGTATCTCACCTCCAACTCCCAGGTCACCGGCTATTACGGGGATGCCACGGAGGATGCCGTGGAGAAGTTCCAGCGCCGCAACGGCCTTTCCGTGGACGGCACCGTGGGCATCAAGACCCTGGAGAAGCTGAACAGCTCCTCCGCCAAGAAGGCCAAGGCCACCGCCACGCCTAAGCCCACGCCCAAGAAGACCGCCAAACCCACGGCCAAGACCACCAAGAGCAGCGGCAAGACCACCGCCAAGGCCACCAGCAAGACCACCAAGAAGGCCACCGCCACGCCCAAGCCCGTGGATACCAGCACCAAGAAGGGGGTGGAGAAGCTCATCGCCATCGCCGAGAGCAAGCTGGGCAGCCCCTATGTGGGCGGCGCCAAGGGGCCGAATAGGTTCGATTGCTCCGGGTTCGTCTACTGGTGCATGAAGCAGGCGGGCTTTAGCGGCGGCTACATGACCAGCCGGACCTGGCGCACTTGCACCAAGTACACCCGCATCGAAAGCTTCTCGAGTATCAAGCGGGGAGACGTGCTGGTGTTCAAGGGGGACAGCATGGCCACAGGCCATGTGGGCATCTACCTGGGCAGCGGCAAGATGATTGACGCCAGCTCCAGCGCCGGCAAGGTCCGCATCACCACCACCGTCACCTCCGGCAGCTACTGGAAGAACCACTTCCTCATGGCGTACCGAATCTATGATTGACGGCCCCCGTGTGAGGGGACATAAATGGGCGGCTTCGGCCGCCCATTTTCGATATACATCCTGCCGGATGTTCGATATGCCCATTTAGGGCTCGATATATCTTCGATACGATATGTCTGCGGACAAGAAGGGATGTAT
>JAFSPW010000051.1 GCA_017451295.1 Clostridia bacterium | reverse complement strand
TATACATCCCTTCTTGTCCGCAGACATATCGTATCGAAGATATATCGAGCCCTAAATGGGCATATCGAACATCCGGCAGGATGTATATCGAAAATGGGCGGCCGAAGCCGCCCATTTATGCCCCCTCACACGGGGGCCGTCTACAGTCCCGCTTCCGGCAAACAGTGCATCTGCGTCTGCCCAAGGACCCGGAAGCCCTCGCGGCCAAGGAAGCTCAGGTGCCTAAGATGCAGGTAGAGGGCCAGGCTCCGATAGGCGGGGGAGTCCGCCGGGAACTGGGTTTTGTGCAGCAGCAGGGCCGTTAGCTGCCGCTCAAGCCGCCCCCGGGTGTTTACGAACCGGTTGGGGTGGGCGGTCATATACAGCGCCAGCGCCTGCACGGGCGCCGGGCGGGCCCTATAGCGGGCCATGATGGAGGCAAAGGGGGCGAAGAAGGAAAGGCGCTTAGATGCCCGGCCCACGTTCAGATGGTCGGCATGGCACTCGCTGCTCACGTCCGGGTCCGGGGCGAAGATGACCTGGGGACCAAAGTCCCCTATGGCCCGGGCCAGGGCAAAGAGGAGCTCCTCCTCGGAATAGAAGGCCCCGTCGCTGAGCCCCAAAAAGCGCACGTCCGTCACCCCCAACGAAGCGGCGGCAGCCAGGGCCTCCTGCTGCCGAAGGGCGGCGAGCGCTTCGGGCGTGGTGCCGACAGGCGCATAGTCCAGGCCGTAGCGGCCGTCGGTGCAGATAAGGAAGCACACCTGCTTCCCCTCTTCCACCAGCCTTGCCGCCGTAGCCCCGGCACCGATTTCGATGTCGTCCGGGTGGGGGCCGATGAACAGATACCTTTCAAACCCCTCCAGCTTGGGGGCAGGGGCGGCGAAGCGGAGGATGCCACGGACCAGGCTCATGCTTGCCTGCCCTCCCGGCGGGCCTTGAGCTCGGCGCAGATGCGGTCATACTCCGGCTCGTCCAGCTGGTAGTGGCGGATGTAGAGCACATAGCTGGCAATCAGCAGCAGCGCGGGCAGCACAATCATCACAAGCAGCAGCCCCAGGGACTGGCCGTGGGTGACCCCCTGCAGGAGGGCGTGAATCTCACTCAACTTCTCTGCCTCCGTAATGGCGTTGGCGGCGGCGGCGTTCTCCAGGCTGGAAATCTGGTTGGTGTACCGGGTGGCCCCGGTGAGCAGGTACGTAGCCGAGGCGATGACCACCGTCAAGGCGGAGGCGAGCTTGGTCAAAAACGGCCGCATGGAGGTGATGATGCCCTCGTCCCGGGTGCCGTGGAGGTACTCGTTGTACTCCACCGTGTTGATGACGGAGATCATCAGGATAAGGTAGAAGCCGTACTGACCGAAGTTGGCCAGCATATACCCCAGGGTGATGAGCAGGAACTTCATATCCATGCTCCCCAGCATCAGCGCGCCGGCTCGTAAAGCCACCCCGGCAATCAGCATAATGGCATACCCCACCAGGGACACCTTCAATAGCGTCAGCAAAAACTTCTTTCGCGGCACCTTGCGGGAAATCATGGGGTAGAAAATCATCAGCAGGGCCGTGACGGACATGCCGATGGTGGTGAACAGGGAGTAGAGCCCGCCTTCATACCCGAACTCGAAGTAGATATACGTGGAGCCGATGCCGGAGAGGACGATGTTGTTGCTGATTTCATGGACCAGGAAGATGAGCGCAATCCACAGCAGCTGGTCGTTGCCGGTGATGGTGGACCAAATCTTTTTGAAGCTGACGGGCGGCACAGGCTCTGCGTTATAGGACCTGTCCTCCTTCACCCCAAAGAGGACGAAGCACAAAAACAGGGGGCAGAGGATGGCGATGACCAGGGCGATGCGGCCGAAGGCTACCGGGGTGCTGCCGCCAATGGCCCTCGCGCCGGTGGTGAACATGGGGATAAAGACGCTCGCTGCCGTGCCGCCGATGCCGGCAAACAGGGTGGTCCGGGAGGTGAAGGTGTTGCGGGTGTCCCCGTCGGAGCTGAGGGAGGGAATCATGCCCCAGTAGGAGATGTCCCCCATGGTGTAGGTGATGCTGAACAGGAAATAGATGACCCCGAAGAACCACACGAAGGGCCAGCCCTGGAGCTTCACGTTGAAGGCGGCATAGATGACCAGGGAGGTGGACAGCATCCCCGCGAGTATCCAGGGCTTGAACTTGCCGATGGGGGTCCGGGTCCGCTCGATGATGTTGCCCATGATGGGGTCGTTCAAGGCGTCGAAGATTCTGGCCCCCACCATGATACCCGTGATGGCGGCCAGCTGACCGGCGGTGAGCTGCCGCGTAAAGAGCACGAAGGTCAACAGAAAGTTGGTCACCAGGGAGTAGACCATGTCCCTGCCCACGGTGCCCAGGGGGAAGAACAGCAGGTTTCGCCTGCTCTGCCGTTTCTCGTTCATACACTGCCTCCAAGGGGTTTTTTTATATATAGACTCTATCATCTTCCCCTCCAAAAGGCAACAAGGGATTTGGGCTTGATTTCAGGAGGGCGGGTGGGTATAATGGTGTCCGCTATCAATAGGAAACGGGAACAAATCTATGACTTTCAGGGAAAAATATGTGGGCGACAAAGCCTTTTATCACCGGCTCTTAGGCGTGATGCTGCCGGTGCTGGTGCAAAACGTCATCACCAACTTCGTAAGCCTGCTCGACAACATCATGGTGGGCCAGGTGGGCACGGAGGCCATGAGCGGCGTTGCCATCGTGAACCAGCTGCTGTTCGTGTTCAACCTGTGCATCTTCGGCGGCCACTCCGGGGCGGGCATCTTCACGGCCCAGTTCTTTGGTCGTGGGGACAGGGACGGGGTCCGCCACACCATGCGGATAAAGTACTATATCGGCCTTGCGGCCGTGGCCATCTTCGGCGGGGTGTTCCTGCTGGGGGGCGCTGAGCTTATCTCTCTGTTCCTTCACGAGGGTGAGGCGGGGTTGGACCTGGCCGCCACGTTGAACCATGGGAGGGCGTATCTGTCCGTCATGCTCTGGGGACTGCTGCCCTTTACCGTCATGCAGGTCTATGGCAGCACCCTTCGCGAGTGCGGGGAGACCATGCTGCCCATGAAGGCGGGCATCGCCGCCATCGGGGTGAACCTTGTCCTCAACTACATCCTCATCTTCGGCAAGCTGGGTGCCCCCGCCCTGGGGGTGGTGGGCGCCGCCGTGGCCACGGTCATCGCCCGGCTGGTGGAGTGCGGCATCGTGGTCCTCTGGGCCCACCGGCACACCAGGCAGCACCCCTATATTACCGGCCTGTACCGGAGCTGGAAGGTTCCCGGGCGGCTGTTAGGGCAGGTGGCCGTCAAGGGCACGCCGCTGCTATGTAACGAGGTCCTCTGGAGCATGGGCATGACCACCCTCAATCAAACCTACTCCCTGCGGGGGCTCGAGGTGGTCTCCGCCATGAACATCTCCTCCACGGTCTCCAACCTGTTCTTCTGCGCCTTCTTTGCCACCGGCACCACCATCGCCATCCTCATCGGCCAGCGGCTGGGGGCCGGGGAGCTGCAGGAGGCGGTGGAGGAGGACAGAAAGCTGCTGGCCTTTGCGGTGTTTTTGTCCGCCCTTGCCGGGGGGTTCATGGCCCTGTTTGCACCGCTCATTCCCGATTTATACAACACGGAACCGGCGGTCCGGTCCCTGGCCACCTCCTTTTTGCTGGTGAACGCCGCCTTCATGCCCCTGAACGCCTTCACCAACGGCAGCTACTTCACCCTCCGCTCCGGGGGCAAGACCGGCATCACCTTCCTCTTTGACAGCGGCTTCATCTGGGCGCTCAATGTGCCCCTTGCCATGGGGCTGATTCGGCTCACCACCCTGCCCGTGCTCACGGTGTTCCTGCTGGTCAACTGCCTGGAGATGGTGAAGGCGGTCCTGGGCGGCATCCTCCTGCGGCGCAGGACCTGGGTCAACAATCTTGTCGATGCTATCTGACGGCAGTTGTAGGTGGGGGCACACCATGCCGCCCCCGGCGGCAATTCACGACGGCGTTAGCCGTCAAATCATGAACCGTTAGGGTCAAATCATGACGGCAAGGTCGTCAATTCATGCACCGCAGGTGCAAATCATTCAATGAATTGGCTTCGCCATGAATTGGGCTGCCGCCCATGAATTGGCTTCGCCATGATTTCTCGCTTCGCTCCATGAAGGAATGCCCGGGCGCCTCACGGCCCCGGGCTTTTATTATGCCACCTCATCCGTCACGGCTTCGCCGTGCCACCTTCCCCTCAAGGGGAAGGCTTTTGGAAACGGATTCTTGCCTCCACCGTTTGGCAAAGCCAAATGGGCAGCGATGCGAGCGCCCGCAGTGCGGGATGCAGCGAGTTGAGCTGCGACCGAAACAACGAGCAGGAGGAGCGATTAGCGACGCTCTGCGACTATGTTTCGGGCTGGATGGAGGTGGCACGGGCAGCTGGCTGCCCGTGACGGAAGGGGAGATGTTCTTCCCCCAGCGGGGGAGGATGTCGCCGTGAGGCGACAGGTGAGGGAGAGCATCGTCTTGCGCGCAGCTGGG